>JBIOXP010000466.1:0-4122 GCA_044869705.1 Binatia bacterium
CGGAATCAAGCTCATCCTCGATAATTTCGGCAAAGAATATCCCGACGCGCCAAAACGCGACCCGAAAGAATTTGTCGACGGTTCGATTATCGAGCGGCTCAAAAGCGAGCGATTTGTCGAAGGACTGAAGTCGTAATGACGTGCTTTGAAGTAAACGCCTGATAATCTATTCAACCAGGAGAGGAGGTTCGACGATGCATCGTGCCCTCATATGGCTGGGATCGCTTATAGTTTTTTGCCTTTCGGTTGCAGCCGGTGTCGCTCACGCGCAGCAAAGCTCGAGAGTCACGCCGATCAGTTATGGCAACATCGTTCTGACGGCATCCACGTGGCCTTTTTTGATCGCCGAGCAGGAAGGGCTTTTTCTCAAAGAGGGGATCGATTTCAAACGCGTCATCGGCGGCAACACCACGGCAACGACGCAGGCACTGGTTGCCGGCTCGACCGACATCGCGCAAATGAATCTGGTCAACCTGCTCGGCGCCAACTCGGCGGGAGCCGATCTCATCGTGATCGCCGGCGACTCGACCGTGCCGATCTATACCTTGATCGTTCATCCCTCGATCAAAAGCTACGCTGACCTGAAAGGAAAACGGCTAGCGGTAACCGGACCGACCGACCCGCTGAATTATATTTTCGCGCGCATGTTGGCCGCCAACGGCCTCACACCCGCCGACTACGAATTGATCGGTCTCGGCGGCGCGCCCCAGCGTCTCGCCGCGGTCCAGAATGGCGGCGTAGCGGGCGCGTTGGTCAACCAACCGTCGGATTTCATCGCGCTTGCGTCCGGATTCAACTCGCTCGGTCTCTCCACCGACTACGTCGATAACTTCCAGTACACGATCACCGGCGCGCGGCGCGACTGGGCGCAAAAGAACCGCGCGCTCGTGGTGCGTTTTCTGCGCGCTTATGTGAAAGCCTGCGAATTTTTCTACGACCCGAAAAACAAAGAAGCGGCCGTGCGCGCGCTCGCCGAGCGCACCAAATCGGACAAAGACGAAGCAGAAAAAACCTACGCGCTCTATATAAAAACCAAAAAGACGATTCCGCGCGACGGTGGCGTCGATGTGCAGGGCGCGCGCAAAGTTGCCGAGAGCTGGAAAGACTTCGGCCTGCAAAAGACGCCTCCGCCGATCGATGGCGCCATCGACTTGAGTTATCTGGCGGAAGCGAGAAAGTAAGTCTAAAAGCGGGTCGGGATATAAAATGGCAAATAAAGGCGCGGACATAGCTTTTAAGAACGGTCTGGTCGTCACGCCCGGAGTCACCATCGAAGGCGGCGCTGCGATCGTGGGTGGCAAAATTGCCGCCGTTGGCACGGACGAATTTTTACCTGCGGCCGACCGTGAGATCGATCTCGCCGGCAGATACCTGCTGCCCGGCGCCATTGACCCGGAGTGCCACTTAGGCAGTCATCGAGCGCTCGCCGATGACTTTCAATCCGAAACCAGAGCGGCCGCGGCCGCCGGCGTTACCACCTGGGGAATGCAGCTGGTGAGCCTGGCCATTACCGGCGGCGCGGACAAAGTCAAGGGGCCGAGCGAGATTCCATCTTTTACTCGTGCAATGCCGCTTTACTATGAGGCATCGCGCAGTGCGGCGATCGACTATTTTCTGACGCCGATTCTCGGGACCGATGAGCATGTCACCGAGATTCCTTACCTCGCGAGAGAACATGGCATCAGCTCCTTCAAATTACACCTGCAGATGCAGGGGCCATGGAAACCTTCCTGGCCGGCTTACTCGTTCGACGATGGCAGCATTTACAATGTTTTCGCCGCCGTCGCCAAGCTCGGCGCGCCGGCCATTGCTTTGCTGCATTGCGAGAACTGGGAAATCGCTCGCGTTCTTCAAGAGCGACTGGTCGCCGCCGGCAGAACGGACATGGGCGCGTGGGACGATCGTTCGCCGGCATTCACCGAAGCTGGACACGCGAGAACTTATCTTTACTACGCGCGGATCGCCGGCTGTCCGATTTATATCGTTCACGCCACCACGCCGGAAACATTTGCCGAGATCGAAAAAGCCAGGTCCGAGGGCCTGACTGTCTATAGCGAGATCGGCACGCATTATCTCGTGCTGCATAAAGACGCGTGGAAGATCAACGTGCCACTACGTGACCGCTCAACGCATGACACGCTTTGGCGCGCGCTCGCGTCCGGCACGATCGACTGCATCGGCAGCGATCATGTCGCGCACACTCGAACCCGCGAATCGATGGAAACCGGCAATGTTTGGACGACAATCAGCGGCTTCCCTTCGAGAGTCGAGGGAATGTTGCCGATGATGCTGAGCGAAGGTGTGAACAAAGGCCGCATCTCGATCGAAAGACTGGCGCAGGTTGCGAGCGAAAATCCCGCGCGCATCTTCGGACTTTATCCGCGCAAAGGAGCGATCGTTCCGGGCGCCGATGCCGACTTGATTGTCGTCGATTTGAAACGGCGGGCGACCATCACCAAGCAGCTTCTGCACACGATCACACCGTGGTCGATCTATGAAGGCTTCGACGTAACCGGCTGGCCGGTGATGACCTTGGTGCGCGGCAACATCGTCATGGATTGGCCCGAAGGCGAGCCGCGCGCGAAAGTCACTGAAACTTCAGTCGGTCAATACATAAGACGCTCTCTCTCGCCGCACCTTTGACTCGCGGCATTAGTCTGTTCGATCGAATTCTCAATCGTTGTGTAGCACCGCAGAATCAGCTCAGCGACTTTTCGGACTAAACCTGTCCATGAATCCGCTCAAACTCGGCATCGGCGTTCCCAGTATCGGTCGATTTCCCCCTTACGTTGCGCAGGCCGCGGGACTTTTCGAGCGAGAAGGACTGAACGTCGAGATCGTCAACCAAAAAGACGAAGAGAAAGCGGTTCCAGACATCGTTGCCGGACGAACGCCGATCGGCACGCCCAATGCGCCATCGTTAATTTTTTCGGCCCTCGACGGCAGCGATATCGTGATGATCGGCGGGCTTCTGAACCGTCCGGCTTTTTACCTTGTAGCCGATCCAGCTATCGACAGTATCCCCGCGCTCAGAGGAAAACGCCTCGGCATCAATCAACCGCGCCGGATGGCGGGCATGACGATGCTCGCGCTCTTGAGGAGATGGCGCCTTGCAGTTGAAACCGATCTCAAGCTCGTCGATCTCGGCATCAACGATCGGAGCCTCGAAGCGCTGATCGATAAACAGGTTGATGCGGCGCTCTTACCGCCGGAAAAAGCATTCCTCGCCGAGGCGCGAGGATTTCAAATTATCGCAGATAGCCTGCACTTGGATTTTCATTGGGTGCCGTTGGCGACCACGCGGCGGTTTCTACACAGCCACTACGACGTGGTTGGAAAAATCTGTGCCATTTACCGAGAGAGTATTGGTCTCTTCAAAGCTCAACCCACGGAGACGATCGCCGAAATCACTCGTCGTCTTCCGGCGCTCGCGGATAAACCGCACGTCATCGGGAAATGTTACAAACTGTTCGCGGATAACCTTGAGCCATCGCTAACAGTGTCATTGCCCTCGATCGGCGCAATCTTGAAAGAAGTCGCCCTGCAGGATTCCCGCGCCACTGAAATTGATCCAGCATCACTCGTAGCGAGCGTGCAGTAATGAAATCTGCTGGCTCGCAAGCAGCGCACGAATAGCGTCTCTGAAATCTTCAAGTGTCATCTCGAACCCACATGAGAGATAAAGATTTTTCGCGGAGTTCATCCTGAGTAGAATCCAAGGACCTCGAAATGGCACGCACAAGGAGCTCGGTTACCGATCCATCCTGGAATGAAACGAAATCCAGATACACGGATTGCGCTAAGGCCCATCCGGATACGGCGTTTCTCGTTGACTGTCATTTCGACCGAAGGGAGAAATCTTTCTCTATCTTTGCGGTTACGGCGCTAACTGGTTTAAGCTAGAAACTAATCTCAAAGATGTGGAGAGGTTCTGTCTGGCGATTCTATCTGGTAATCGCGTACAGGTAGCAATCTCGTGGCTCGCTCGACACCGCAGGATGCACAGCATAGCGGCGTAAAATTCCTTCTCTGCGCATGCCGACTTTTTCCAAAACGCGCGCCGACGGGATGTTGTCCACGTCACAAAAAGCCTGGACTCGATAAAGCCCTTGTTGCGTGAAC
>JBIOXP010000467.1:0-2559 GCA_044869705.1 Binatia bacterium
CGGTGGTTCTCGGCGAAGGTATGTTCATGCACCCAGAGAGAATAGGGTCCTTTGGTCTGACGGTCGACGAAACGGAGCGGCGGTTCCCAGACGGAAATTTCACTCTGCCAGCGCAGCGGAATGCCGCGCAGGCGCAAGCGGTAATCGAGCAGGGTGCCTGGCTCGATCACGATGTCCGGCGGCGTAATGATCTCAAAGTGCAACCAAGGAGGGGTGATGCGCTCCAAGTTGCGCGGATCGGCGAAAAATTTGAATACCTCGGCGCGCGGTGCCGGAACCAGCAGCTGGGTTTCAATCTTGTGAGTCGTCATCGTAGTTTTCTGCTCGCCTAAACATGATTGCGCAGCATCAACTCCTTGGGGCTCGGCGCTAGATAGACCTGGCCTTCGAGGTATGCCACTGCGTACTTTTTGACGTAGTGGCGGATGAGGGTCACCGGAACAATCAGCGGAATCAATTGCCGGCGGTAGTCGCGGATGAGTTCAACCAGCTCCTGGCGCTCGGCGGTTGACAGGCGATCGGAAAAATAACCCATCATATGGTCGAGAACGTTGGCATGCTTCTTGGCGCTGGCGTGGGCGGCGAGGGCTTCCATGAAGCCGCGGCCATATTGATTATAAACTTCGCTTAGCGATTTTTCTTTGAGATGGGCGACGACACGGCCGAGGCGACGATACTGGGATTCGCTGTGGGCCAACAAGAGATATTTATGTCTGGCGTGAAACTCGACCAGGCCGCCGCCGGACCTTTTCGCCTCCGCCGCGCGCCAGCGGTGATAGGCGAAGACTCGCTCGATGAAATTTTCGCGCAGGGATGGATCGTTCAGGCGGCCCTCTTCTTCGACGGGCAAAAGCGGCAACTTTTTCATGAGCGCGGCAGCGAACAAGCCGCGTCCGCGGCGCGCCGGCTGAGTTTTCGATTCATAAACTTTGACGCGCTCGACGCCGCAGCTCGGCGAGTCCTTTTTAAGCACATAGCCGGACAGATCGAGGGCGGCGAGATCGTCGCTGCGTTTAGCGGCGAAGGAATTCATCGCGTCGGTCCAATCCATGCCAGAGCGTTCGGCGATCATGCCCGGCTCATGTACGGAGCCGACCAGCCGCACGGCTTCCCGCGGCACGCCCATCCCGACTTCAACCTCAGGACAGACCGGGACCCAATCGACAAAGCGGCCGAATATTTCCGTGAGAAACAAATCGCGTTTATGGCCGCCGTCATAACGAACTTTCTGACCGAGAAGACAGGCGCTGATTCCCACCTTCGGTTTAAAGGACGGATCGGACTCGGCCAGCATGTCTATAATGGATAACATTTTATAAAATTATGTCAACTATAGTTGACTCAGCTTCATCGGTTTGCTAACACGAAAGTAGTCGAGCACGGTCATGAAAATTGTTATCGCCGGAGCGACGGGTTTGATCGGGGCGATCCTCACGGATCGTCTGTGGAATCAATATCACGAGTTAACACTCCTCAGCCGCCGGCCGCCCGTGGAAACCGACATTCCGAAGCGGCGCTGGTTCGCGTGGCAGCCGGGGTCGAGCGGCGAATGGCGGAGCGCGGTGGACGGCGCCGATGGCATTGTTAACCTGGCCGGCGAGCCGATCGCAGCGAAGCGCTGGAGCGAAGCGCAGAAAGAACGACTTCGCTCGAGCCGGCTCGCGGCGACAATCGCGCTCGTCGATGCCATCGCCAAAGCCGATGCCAAGCCGCGATTTCTGATCAACGCGTCGGCCGTGGGTTACTACGGCGCGCGCGGCGACGAGATCATCACCGAGAAGGCCAGCCCGGGTCATGATTTTCTCGCACGTCTGTGCGTCGACTGGGAAAATGAAGCGAAACACGCCGAAGCGTTGGGTGTTCGCGTGGTGCTTCTGCGCACCGGCATCGTACTCGCCAGAGGCCAAGGCGCACTGGCCAAAATGATACCGCCGTTCAGGAAGTTTCTTGGCGGACCCTTGGGTCGGGGGCAGCAGTGGATGCCGTGGATTCATATCGACGATGAAGTCGGTCTGATCACGTATCTGATCGAAAATTCCGAGGCGCGGGGCGCTTTCAATGCGACGGCGCCGACTCCGGTGACCATGAACGAATTTTCCAAAACGCTCGGCGACGTGCTCAGCCGACCGTCGTGGGCTCGAGTTCCGCCTTCGGTGTTGACGCTCATGCTCGGAGAGATGTCCGAGATGCTATTAAACGGGCAGCGTGCAATCCCCGAGGCGGCGCTCAAGTCAGGCTACGTTTTTAAATACCCGGAGCTGGCCGAGGCATTGAGAGCGCTTAATCTTTAGGTCGGAGCACAAAAGGAATGAATTTAGCAAATCCGAGCTTATCCGGGTCCGACGCTTTGCCCTCGCGCTGCGAACGCTTCACTGCTGCACTCGCCGCTGGCGATAACGAGAGCGCATCCCAGATTATTGAGGATTTACTCGAGGCTCACGCATCGCTCCCGGATATCTATTTGGAAATTATCGGCCCGGCGCTCGTGAGCATCGGCGATTGCTGGCGCAAGGGTGAAATTGGCGTGGGGAATGAACACCTTGCGACCGGAATCGTCTT
>JBIOXP010000468.1:0-5253 GCA_044869705.1 Binatia bacterium
CAGGCATGAACCGGAGCCAAACCCGGCCGAGCACGACATTGATGCGGCTTATGATCGGCTCAAGGACGCTGACGGAGTTATCACGGCTCATCCTCAATGGGAGTTTACGCCATTCTGACGATGCGAGCTGCGGCTGTGAATTGTTGGTGTTGCGCTCAGTCAATCATCCCAACGCACTGGGATCGAGGGGCTACTTGAGGTTGACGACATTACGCAATCAAAAGACGTATCGCGTTATGTGTTCTTGGATAAGATACGACACTTCTGCGGGTAAAGTCCTCAACCCGAGCTTAATGCATTCAGCACAGATGCGCTCGCCTTCCTGGGGTTTCAAATATTCAACTTCAATACAGCCGAGTACTGGCCAGTATGGGCATTGGCTATCGAAATGCCATTCAGAATCTTCTCCACATCTTCGATAAACCATTCGCTTCACGGCACTTTCACGGCTGGTGAAAGAAACAGCAACAGGTCAATCGCGGCAATGATAATGAGCAGGAGCACGGTAATGAGTTCCAGGATGATTCCGCGTCCTACAAAATGCATGCGACTTGATATCAGTGAGTCAGTCATGAACAAAGACTTTGCTTACTTCGTGCCAAAGAAACAGTGTCATTTCATCGGCTTTACGGCGAGCAGACTGCGGTTTTCTCGGCTTCGACAATGGGTTTTGCGAGACTGGGAATGAAAAGCGAAATTAAAAACCGCGGCGGTGAAGCAACGAGTGAAAAATTTTTACTCAAGGACAGTAAGCGGCAGTGTCCAACCGACAATGATTGTCTGCGTTCTCTTCTGAGTTTTCAACGCTGAGCGTAATGCAAATAGCGCAGATGCGACCCGTTGATCGGGATCAACTCACAGACCCCGTTCCCTTCTTACGCTGGTGGTTGCCTCCCCACCATCGGTTGACGAGCCGCCGCTGACCTCACCTCGGTGCGGAGCGTTGCAATGAATACCCTGTTCGCAGGACCAAGGTCGTAGTCGGGCTCGGACTGGCACTTCGACAAAAGATGTCCAAACTGGCCCGTGATCGATTTGTGCAATCGAGTTTAGTTGATTCGGGCCGCCACCGTACACCTTTCCAGGCGCATAACTCGTACCAGCGGCGGTGCTGCATTTGATTGCGTCTACTGAGTACAGGCCCGGGGTTTTCGAGTTTTTGGGAATCGGTTCGCGAAAACGCGAAAAAAACGCCGATGAAAAAATCCGGAGCCCTTTATTGCCCGCATTCGGGGGCTTGAGGCTCAGCTTTTCAAACTCAAACGGATTGAATCGCGGGTCGATTTTCGGCTCTTTTGTAATTGCGAATCTCTTACGAACTCAACGGCCGCGCGCCCTGTCCGGGTCCCACGCACGCAAACCATAGCGCTGGCGCCGCCAATCTTGAGACTCTGCTTTTGCTTGGAGACATGAAAGCCGCGGCTCTATCTCTACACTCGGCGCTGAGCACAGGCTGGCGTAAATCCGACGCCAGAACGCCAGACTAAATGATTCGCCTTTCCCGTCGCCTTTAATAAGGCGGTCAAAAAATTCAACGGGGCTTGATGATGCGTTGGGATTGCCGCCATGACACTTTCCGTCTCTCAATTGACTCCGAGGAATTAAAAAATTGGTGCCCGTAGCAGAACCGATTAACGGGGTATATCGTTCCTTCGGTGATCGTGATGGCTGCAGCAAAAATCCTCGTTGTTGATGATTACGAGAATCTCCGTAACTTAGTAGCGACTTTCATTACCCGCCTTGACTACACTGTTTTGCAAGCCTCAGACGGCCGAACGGCCATCAATCTAGCGATTGCCGAGGCGCCAAAACTCATTCTGCTGGACCTTCTTCTGCCGGATATGAACGGCATGGAAGTCGCCCGTCAGCTTCGTAGAATTTCACAGTTCAAGCACACCCCGATTATTGGCTGGACCGGTAATCCTATACCGCGACAGCAAGCCCTCCTAAAAACCAATCTCACCGAGTGCCTGCTAAAACCGGTAGCGCCGCGCGTCTTACGAGGCTTAATCGAACGATTTGTTCCAAAGTCGCAGCACTAAAGCGCTCCACACTTCACATTAACGAGCGACAGAATCTCAGTGGCTTTAAGCGCGCCAAGTCACTGGTAGGTCAGCGCCGCGCGCTGCTAATTGCTACCAATGCCCAGCCCGGCAAGTGGCAAGGTGTATCGGCAAACCGTGAGAACAGTGATCTGTTTCGCTTCCCCGCTGAGATTCTCGATGATGTTGCGGCGATATTGAAGCCGAAAAAACTCCCAGGCAGCGCCACTCTGATCGTCAAGCAGCGTCAGAACCTTGTTGTAAGGCGCGCGTTTCGAGGGGACAAGCGAGTCCGGAAAATTAACGCGTGGATTCGCAGAAACGGACACTAAACGGGTCGGACTTTTTTCTCCACTGTGAAAACCCACGCCGCCTGGATAGGCAAATACCATTAGCCGCGGTTCAAAGCCATGATACCCGGCTCTCAACCAAACTCACTGCTCGGGCCCGTCAATTTTCGGCAACCTCGAAACGATGAACGCCATTAGTGGCCCGCCAATGGCTATCGCAACAATCCTACAAAACTCTGCTTCGGTTAAGAATGGTTCGGGGTCCCCCGGCTCCCACGTGTGCTGCTGCGAGCCGAACCCGAGGAAACGCCAAACGATCACCTGGAGTATCACTAGGACGGCAAACGTTAGAAGACCCCAAGCGCGCCCCGTGCGACCTTTTGATGCCCAGGACTGGCATCCAATCAGGAAACTGACGAAAAATATCGATACACCAGGTCCATCCGTCATCATGCGACGCTCACAGCTCCTGGAGACCTTGGATCCACTTGGAGGCTGCTTTCGTTGATACGCTATTGGCCACCGACTTTGAAAGCGGGCAGTTCTTTCGCTGGACCATTCGCATCACGGCTCGCCCGGACAGTTGCAACACGTCAGCGGTCTCCCTGAGTCAGCCAGCGCAACGCCTCGTCACGAGTTTGCATAGGTGTTTCCTTGGGGGCAACTCGAGCAACGCCAGTGCCATTACCATGCTGAGTACAGTCGTCCCATTCTTAGAAAAGCCGGAGCTTTTCCGAGGTAAAACAATGTGCAGTAGACTAGCGACCCGCAAGCTACCGCGGCTGGACGGCCAAGTGCCCCGGCTTTGCTTCACCCGGCCCTTTAATTTACGTGATTAATGGAACCTATCGGGTTGGACTTCGAGCTCTTCGATACTGGTGATTGACTCGCCGATCTGTTCCAAAAAGAAATCGCGAAGGCTTGCTATCTCGCCGGTATTAATGCTGGGCTGACCAACTCTACCGACGAAAGTCTCGCCATAGTAATCCAATTCCAACAGCAATCCGTGCCGCGTCAGTTTGCAAGCTGCCAAAAAAGCAGCTTGGCGCAGTGCCTGTGCAGGGAGTGTATTGTGACTGCTGAATATGTCGTCTTTCGTCCACTCTTTTGGCCACCACAAAAATTCACTAAGTTTCATTTCATCGTTCTCGGCTCTCAGGATTCCCGATCAAAACCCTTCCAGCCCGTCATGCGTCAGAATCTCCAAAGGCTGGCCGATGGCCGACGGTGCAAAGCGATCTTTGACCGGGTTCAGTTCGGCTCTCCGACGTTTCTCTTCTGCGTCGATCGGGTGCGAACTCTTATTGATCGGTCATCTGCCGCGCTCTCGGTCATCTGCCGCGCCCCATTCCACCACCACCGTTGCCGTGGCTTTCTCCTGATGCGCCATATTGATTGCCGTTACCGGCGCCAGTGACGATGCCACTTGGCT
This sequence comes from Binatia bacterium, assembly GCA_044869705.1. Taxonomy (GTDB): domain Bacteria; phylum Desulfobacterota; class Binatia; order UBA9968; family UBA9968; genus DP-20. Next base: position 3,765 of record JBIOXP010000468.1, read on the forward strand.
GACCTATCGATCGACCGGAACCGCTCACAATGCCGTTCCCGTTGGAGCTAGAATATGTGCTACCCGATCGGCCGGAGGCGCCTACAATTCCATTCCCCTGAGATTTGGTTCCCGAAAAGGTGTTGCCATTCTCTTTAGCCGTGGAAATAGTCGACGAATTTCCAGTGGCGGTAGTGCTACCTTTAGCGGTCGTAGTGGTCGTCGTGGATGCGGGCTGCTTACCGCTCATGAGCTGACCTAGTTTGACGTCATATTTTTGCGCAATTTGCCCCCAACCCATCCCGTCTGCGCGCATTTGCAGAATGCCTTGGTTTGTCGTCGTGGCGTCGCCTGGAACCATTTGCCCACCCGTCAGCGCCGTATAAAGCTGCTGAGATGTCGGTTGGGTGATGCCTTGCTGGCTCAAGCTCTGCTGGGCCAACGCCAAGGAAATCTTCACATTTCCGTATCCCATCTTTCCGGTTGGAAGAGGCTGGGTGGTCGTTGTTGTCGTATTTGTTTGAGGGTCTGTAGTAGTTGTGGTCCACTGTCCGCTTCTGAGATTATTGACGACCTGCTGTGAGTTAACGTTCTTTAGAAAATAGCTGTACTCGTTGCTGATGTTCGTAGCCGGAGTGCTACTCCCAGAAGACGTCTGGCTAAAGCTCAGCGATGGAGTCGCCGCCATGAGTGATAGCGAAACGGCGATCGAAAAAACCTGCGGTACCTTTTTCATAAATAGCCTCCTCTTTCTGTTTAGGCTTTTCCAAGAATTCTTTCGGTCTGCATAATGATTTCTGTTGCGGTGGCTCGGTCCTTGAAGAATATGCCGTCCTTGGCAACGGTGCGGATTCGGGTCGTCTTAGAACTTACGGCCTCCAGCTCGATCTCGATCTGGCGGTCGGCTCCTTTGGCTTTTATCGCTTTACCCCCCTCAGTCTTCTCTGGGGATTGAACTTCCATACCCATTTCATTAAGCGCCATCAGCGTGGCTCGCTCGACCTGTGGCAGAGGGGCTGTAAAGGTTCGGTAGGCGATTCCGTCCATAGTGTATGAGACTGCGGTTCCCGTCGAGACGCCGGCACCGACGCCGAGAAGAGTTAGTGCTATAGGAGCAGCGCAGCCGTTCAAAAAAATTAAAATAAGTCCAAGCAGTAAAAAGCTATCTATTGATTGTCGCTTCATAATAATGATCCCGTTACCGAAGTGAGAACCAATTTTTTGAACGCTCACATAATGAGCCCGAGCTCAGCTGTGCTTAGTGTCGTTGAAGCTGTCTTACAGAGAATTGATTACCTCGAAGGTCAAGACATGTCGGGATGCAGAGTAAACAACGGCGGCTGTTGGCGGTTTCACCATTTGCTCCCTGAGACCCATGGTGACCATCTTCGGTAATCAGTTCATCGCATCAACGTTGCTCTGCTAGGCAACAACTGTGCCGCAGAGAGAAAGAGAATAGCTTTGATATTGGATCCAACTCTCTAGTGATTTTGTGGGAAGAGCTGGAGAA
>JBIOXP010000469.1:0-8153 GCA_044869705.1 Binatia bacterium
CTCGCTCTGATGCTTGTGCTCTTTGCGCCTGCTTCCACGCACGCGCAAGAAAAATTGCGACTAGCTTGGGCCGGTTTCAGCCCGACCAATAGCCCAATCTGGACCATCGAAGATCGAAAGCTCCTGCAGAAACAGGGCGTGCAGCCAGAAATCATTGCCATCAATAACAGTCCGACGGTTCTTCAGGCTCTTCTCGCCGGCGAAATCGAGGCAGCGAGCATTTCGGTCACCACCTTGACCAGCTCGCGCTTGGCCGGTGCCGACACGGTCATGATTGTCGGCGTCGTTCCAACTTTCGTCGACCATATCATTTCCGTATCGAGCATCACCGCAGTGGAACAACTCAAGGGCAAGACGGGCGGCGTCAATCGGCTGGGGACGACATCGGATCTGGGACTCAGGCTTGCTCTCAGTAAATTGGGTATCGAACCCGATAAGGACGTGAAGATCATTCCCACGGGCGGCACCGCTGAGCGCTTCGCCGCTCTGTCAAAGGGAATAACTCAGTTTACGATCATACCGGAGCCGTTTGTCACCCAGGCGGAAAAGCTAGGCTTCCGTAATCTTTTCAACATCAGTGATTTAAAAATTCCCTTCTGGTGGAACGGTATTCTCTCCCGCGAGAGCATTGTCGCAGCAAATCGGCCGTTGATGCTGAAGCTCGCCCGCGCGATGGTCGAGGCGATCCACATCATCAAGACCGAAAAGGAATACGCTAAAGCTCTGTTCAAAAAGAATCTCGGCGTGTCGGATCCGGAGGGTTTGGATCGGGCCTACAGAGACTATTCCAATGCTTTTCCGGAGGTGCCCTACCCAAAACCTGACGGGGTAAAGACAATGCTTGACTACTTAGCGAAGACGAATCCCAAAGCGGGGACGGTGGACTCGAAGGCTTTCGTCGACCTGAGCCTGGTCGCGGAATTGGAAAAATCGGGTTTTATTAAGCAACTCTATAAGAAGTGAGCGGCGCGCATTAAAAATCAAAAAAGGAGTCCCGGCTTGGAATCTGACCGCCGCTGCGCTAGCTTCATGCAAAATTCAGCATGAGGTAAAATCATGGCGGAAATCATTTTAAAAGACGAACACGAAATGTTGCGCCCCGGTCTGGGCAGACTTAAGGGACGAGTCGCAATCATCACGGGAGCAAACAGCGGCATTGGCCGCGCCACAGCGCGACTTTTTGCCCGAGAAGGCGCCAAGGTCGTGTGCTGCGATATTCAGGAAACGATCTCGCCGCGGATCGACCAGTTGATCAAAGAAAAAGAAGGCGGTCAGGCGGTCTTCGCGACTATTGACGTCACCAAACCGGAAGACTGCGAGCGCATGGTCAAAACCGCGGTCGACAGCTTCGGCGATGTCGGCATTTTGTACAACAACGCCGGTGCCGGGATTCGAAAAAAAGTCCACGAGCACACAGATGAAGAATGGAAGTTCGTGCTCGATACCAATCTGAACGCGATGTTTCGCGGCGCTCGCGCCGTCTTGCCTCACTTCATCAAAAAGAAAAGCGGCAACATCGTCACCACGGCGTCAACTTTTGGGCTCCTGGCGTCACCTAATTACCCAGGCTATTGCGCAACCAAGGCGGCAATCATAAACCTCACGCGTGAGATGGCGATGGACTACGGCCCGATGGGAATTAGAATCAATTGCGTTTGTCCGGGCGCGATCGAAACTCCCCGCTTCAGAGGATTTCCGCCGCGGCCAACACTCGGCGAAGGAATGACCGACGAACAGCGAAAAATCATGGGCGACAGCAACAAAGCGCTGCTCCGCATGGGTCGTCCGGAAGAGATCGCCTATGGAGTGCTGTTTCTCGTCTCGGACGAAGCTTCTTTCATCACGGGTCACGCGCTGGTGATCGACGGCGGTCAGACCATCGACGCTTAGAACGGTTCAAACTTCCAGGTTCAAGGTTCAACTGTTTCGATTTTCACGTTGAACGTGGAACCCGGAATTATTTTCTCACCACATACCAGTTATTCTGAATATCGTGCGCTAGCTCCTTCTTTTCCACGGCGCGAAAGCCCGCTTTGGCGAGGTATTCACGTGTCTTTTCTTCGCCCCACATGGCGCCCAAACCCTCGCCGTTCTGGGCCAAAGATACCGTCATGCAGTGCATGCATGACACAGTGTAAAGCGCCGGGCCGAGCGGGTGCTGCAGATTTTTGTGGATCTCGCTCGATCCTTTGATGTCCTGCATCAAATAGACGCCGTCGCTGCGAAGCGCACGGTAAATTCCGCGCAGGACGTTCAGCGGTTTGGCCTGATCGTGAACGGCGTCGAAAGTTGTGATCAAGTCGAAAGAGTCGACCTCAGCCTTCTCGTCGAAATGACTGAGATCGGTCACGATAAATTCTATGTTGCGCAGTTTTTTGTGAGCCGCCTCCTCCCACGCGGACAAAACGGCCTCGCTCGACAGATCCATTCCGGTAAAACGGCTCTTCGGATAAAGCTCGGCAAGTCGATTGATGATTCGCCCGCGGCCGCAACCGACGTCGAGCACGTGAATACCGTGAGCCAGCTTTTCCGCCAATCCGGGCACGAGTGGCACAATGTGGCTTTCCAAGGATGACAGTACGGACTGGCCGCTGTCTTCTGCCATCACTTCGTGAAACCGCGGAAACTTTGCGTACGAAACTCCGCCGCCTTTCTTAAAGCATTCGACGATATCGTCCTCGACGCTGCCAAGCAGCGCAATGTACTGCGTGAAAAGACCGATGTTGTCCGCGCCCGCCGCGCGAGTCAGGAACGCGGCATGCTCCTGCGGTAAAGAGAACCGAGTTGTCGTCGGATCGACATCGACGATGCCGCCGGTGACCATTGCGCCCAGCCATTCCCGCACATACCGCTCATTGAGCCCGGCGCGCGCCGCGATTTCCACACTGGTGGCTGGCGCCGCACCACGCATAGCATCGAGCAAGCCGGTCCGATGACCGATCGAAATCATCAAACAAAGCGCGCCGTCGTTGAAGATCGTCAATAAGCGCTCGGCGAAGGACTGAGCTTTCGCGGTATTGAGCGATTGGTCGTGAGACATGTCAACTCTCCAATTGAAAACAACTGAGCGCCGAGGCGTTCGATTCTTTCATCCCCCCGCAATTCCCGATTACGCGCGCGGGCGAAAAACAGTAACAGCAGAATGCGTTTTATCAGTAAAAAAAGATCGACTCCAGGCCGGCCAAAGCTAAACTTTCACATGACTCAGACGCGCCACTACCGCTCACATGTTCGCGAACGCCGCTGCGGTACTCGCCTGAACCCATGCGCGGGTGAGCTTCGTCGAAAGGATCAGAGATTTCTGGGATAGCTCGAGGACGCTACAACTGCCGCTCTCCGCAACCGCTAAGGATCTGCTGTCAACGCCGGGCTTCTTGTTGCAAGCGGCAGATATTCGCCGGCGAAGATTTCGATCGCCTTGGCGAAATCGCTAGCGGTACGTTCCAGGTTTGCCGATCGGCGCAGGGCGGAGCCGAACTCGAGCTGAATCGCGTCGATCTCCGTGTCACGATGGCTGCCGTAGCTTTGCGTAGTGTAGCCGCCGGTGTAACGCCGCTCATGATCGTCGCTCGGCTCGATGCGATAACCTCTAGCCGCCAAGTGGCCCAAAATGCTCTTCGGTCCGCTTACCGCCGCCGCACCGAAGCGCCGACGCAATGACGCGATACTTCGGCCATTGTTGGTGCCGCGAAAAATGGTCTCCGGTTCCGTCCCTTGCCCGTGAATGTCGAGCAAAAGCCCGCTCCCCCAGCGTTGGCGTACGCGGCTCGCTGCCTCTTTAATTGCGCGGTGATAAGCGTCGTAATACGGTTTAGCCGAAGCAACCTCAAAAGCCCCGCTTTCAGCCCGGTTCACGTCGACGAATTTCCTCTCGAAATGCGCCACCACGAGAAACGGACGCGCGCCGAGCAAAGCCTCAATTTTTGCAGCCACCAGCTCGGCCAGCTCGGCCGTATTGCTATCACGCTCCGTCGTAAACTGCGCTACGCCAAGACCACGCCGCAGAGCAATTCCGGGAACGGCCGCGCGACCGCCGTGCGGCGCGGTCAAGATGATCGGCAGCATGCCTGCCCAGACAGTGAGCCAGCGAGTGGACTCCTGATCCTGCTCGGCCCAAGCGTGCGCCGGTAACGAGATCAGAATTGCAAATAAAAAAAACCGCAAGATCAAAGGCATGGAAACAATCTCATCATCAGTTTGAGATCAATAGCTTAACCGGCGCGCTCAGCGCAAGATACTCGACGACATCCCGCGCCGATAAAGCCAAGCGGCCGCCGCTGGCGCTTTTGGGGTCCCGCTATTTCGTTTGCTATTGCGGCTCCGGCATCTTTGCCGACAATTTTTCTAAAAACTCGCGCGGGAATGGCTCGGCATTAAGCTCACGTGCTTTCTTGACGCGAATCCACGCTTCGGAATAGCGCTCCTGGTCATACAGCGAGATCGCCCACTCGCGCCAGCTTTGCGCGAATGTTGGATCATTTTCCAAACTTTCGGTGAACCGATTGTTGGCGAGAACGAACTGCTGCGCGCGTTCGAGCTGTCGGTCCGCGGGAAGTCGCGCCGCGTATGCTGAGTGAACAGCGCCAAGATCGCAGAGCAAAGCGACACGTTGTTTTGGATCGTTCACCAATTCGCGTGCCGTTTCCAAATACTCGAGCGACTCGCTCAGTTTACCTTTAGCGCTCAGCACGGCGCCAAATCCCCAAAACACACTGTAGTTCTTGGGATTTAACAGCCAGGCTTCATTGAAGCGCCGCATCGCAACATCGTCCTGCCCTAAGCGCACCGCGGCCCAGCCTTGGGTCGCGAGCGCATTACTGCCCGCTTGGCGAGTCCCGAAACGCAGTGTCGAGTCACGTATGAAAGCTTCGTCTGACTTTTTCAGGTCCTCCGAGCGATTGATTTTCGGCTGCCCGAACATCGGCAGTGTGTCCGTTGGATCAGCATCGGCGCAGAATGCCGGCGCAGTAAGTAAAAGCTGCAGCGACAAACAAAGTGCGCCAATCGAAAAGCTCCGTCTTACAGTAATGCAACCGCAGCTGGTTTTTTCGGTCATCAGTACGTTCACCCTTGAGCCCATCTCACTCGGCTGCCTTCATCTGTGTCGCGGGTTTCTTGACACCCTAAAAGTAGTAGGGTTATTTTTACGGCAAATCAAACGAGGAGTCTAAAATGATCGATGGACTGAAAGAAAAGATAGTGATCGTAACCGGCGGCGGTCATGGCATCGGCCGCGCGTATTGCCACGGTTTTGCCGAAGCTGGAGCTAAAGTCGTGGTTGCAGATATCGATGTTCCCGCGGCCGAGAAGGTGGCAGCCGAAGTGGTTCAGCAGTTTGACGGTAAAGCCCTGGGCTTGAAGGTCGACGTCGCCAACGAAACCTCGACTCAAGAGATGGCAAAGATTGCGCTCGACAAGTACGGGCGCATTGACATTCTCATCAACAACGCGGCGATCTTCGCGACGATTCCGATGAACCGCGGCGGCATAGATAGCATTGATCCGGCGGAATGGGACCGCATGATGGCAGTGAATTTAAAAGGTTTGTTCTTTTGCTGCCGCGCGGTGTTGCCGGCCATGCGCCGGCAAAAATCCGGTAAAATCGTCAACATCTCCTCCGGCACAGTGCTAAACGGCAGTGCCGGTCGCATTCATTACGTGACCTCGAAGGCCGGCGTCATCGGGTTTACGCGAACTCTCGCGCGCGAAGTCGGCGACGACAACATCAACGTCAACGCAATTGCGCCGGGTTCGACGTTGTCGGAAGACGATCCGTCCGAAGAGATCCTGAAAATGCGCGGCGCGCGTGTCGGGGATCGCTGCCTCAAGCGCGTGCAGCTACCCAAGGACCTGGTCGGTGCCATGCTTTTTCTCTGCTCGCCGCTCAGCGACTTTATGACCGGACAAACCGTCTCGGTCGACGGCGGCTCATGTTTCTTATAAGGTTGGAATCATCTCCCGCCAAGACGCAAAGTTTCAGGACGGTTTTCTGTTATTTCTTAGCGCCTTCCGTCTTCGCGGGAAGATTTCTTTTGATCAATGGCTGCGTATCAACACCGGACCATAGTCGCCGGCGACATCCAAACGCACTTTGTCGAGGCCGGGAGCGGACCCGATCTCGTACTGCTCCATGGCGGGGAGTACGGGGCTTCCGCGGAGATTACGTGGCGCGCAAATATCGAAACTCTGTCGAAAACGTTTCACGTGATCGCTCCCGACTTACTCGGCTGGGGCTTGACGGACAAGCTTTATAGCTTTTCTGATCCCGCCGGTTTGAGAATTAAGCACCTGCAGCGTTTTCTCGAAGCATTGGCAATCGGCAAAGCGTTCTTTGTTGGTAATTCCGCGGGCGGCGGGCTCATCCTTAGGGCGTCGGTGCGTCGTCCGGTGCCTCTTCAAATCGAAAAAATGGTCACGATCTGCGGCAACGCGAGCGTCTTCAAGACCAATTCCCAGGCCGATTTGGAAAACTACACGCCGTCTGTTGAGAACATGCGAAAAATTGTCGCGCTCCTCTATCACGATCCTAAATGGCAGACCGACGAAACTGTTCGCGAACGCTTTGAAAGCTCGATTATACCCGGCGCCTGGGAGACTTTATCGGCGGCGCGCTTACGAAGTCCGGTGCATCAGCCACGCGCTAGCACGGATGAATTCGTTGCCCGGCTTTCTCAACTCAAGAGCCCGCTTTTGATCATGTCGTGTGAGCACGACCCGCTGAACCAGCGCGATTGGGATGTCAATTTCCAGAAGATCGTGCCGGCTTCGAAGGTGCATCGCTTTATGCATTCCGCCCATGAACCGCAAATCGAGGAGACCGACGAGTTCAACCGTGTGTTAATTGAATTTTTACTCGGCTGACGGCGTTCTCATCAAGACTGTGTGAATACTGCCGTTCTCGAAGAAAAGTTCACCCTGAGCGGCAGACTGTGTGAAAACTCATCTTGCCGCCAATTTGTCATCTCGAACGAAGTGAGAGATCTTGCATTTTCAACTACATAAAAGAAAGATTTCTCCTCGAAATGACAAGTTTTCACACAGTGTGCGCGTCGAAGGACTCAAATCAATTTGACAGCGGTGGCTTGCATTCCCGGTCTAAAAAAAATACTGATCAGGAGAACTCAATGAAGATGAGAGTGAGTTCAAGCATAGCTTTAACTTGCTTGATCCTGTTAACTCCGTTCAATGCTCCATCGGCCCTCGCCCAGCTCACTCGCTTGAAAACTTCATACAGCGCGCTCACCGCTAACATGGCGGCGTACTGGTTGGCAAAAGACGCGAAGATCTTTGAAAAGCACGGATTGAACGTAGAAGTCGTGCTGATCGAAAGCGGCGTGACGACCGTCCAGGCGCTCACCGCCGGTGAAACTCAGATCGCCATGGGTGGCGGCACGGTGGCCGTGAGCAGCAATCTTGCCGGGAGCGATATCGTATCCATCGCGAGCATCGAAAGCCGGCTACCGTATGCCCTGCTGGCGCAAAAGGAAATCAAGAGCATCGACCAGCTCAAGGGTAAACGCCTGGCGGTTTCTCGCTTCGGCAGCGCTTCGGACCTCGCGGCGCGTCTGATCTTACAGCGGTATGGTTTGACTCCCGACAAAGACGTCACTCTCTTGCAAACCGGCGGCACCAGCACGCGCCTTTCTGCGCTCAGCAAGCGAAGCATCGACTGTACCGTTCTGACCCCGGAATTCTTCAATGTGGGGAAAAAAGCCGGGTTCACGATTTTGGTCGAGCCAACGCAATACGATATCCCTTTCCCCCAACTCGAAGTGATCACCAGCCGTGCTTTTCTTAAAGCACAACCCGATTTGGCAGTCCGGTATTTGCGCGCGATCGTCGAAGGCATCTATATGGTCAAGAACAATCAAGAGGCGAGCATTCGCACGATGAGCAAATATCTTCGCATCGATGATCGTGAAGCCTTGGAGGACGTCTATCGGCTCTACAAGGACATCTATCCCCAGGTACCGCACGTCTCGCCCGCGGCAATCCAGACCCAGCTCACCTGGATGGCCGAGCGCGACCCGCGCGCTCGGACGGCAAAACCCGAACAGTTTATCGACGGGACGATTTTACGTGACATCGAGAAGAGCGGCTTTGTGGCGAGCTTGTATGGGCGCAAGTAATTCGTTCTGCGAAGGACGAGCTTT
>JBIOXP010000470.1:0-10910 GCA_044869705.1 Binatia bacterium
GCTGCGATTTCGGTCCAAATATCGTCATCCATCCCCAGAAAAACTGGTACGCGGGCGTGAAGCCGGAAGACTTGCCGGAAATCGTCGAATCTTTAGCCGGGGGACCCCCCGTGACGCGACTGGATACTATCGATCCGACGTTGAAGGAAATTGTTTACTCTCTGCTCGATACCGGCGCATTCTAGCCTCATATATCGGGCGGGGCAAAGATCCAGCACGCCAGAGCCACAGCCAACCTCGAGAACGAACTGTCCAGCCGGTCGTTGCACCACATCAATCATGCGCCGTTAGGCTTAGATACCCGCCGCCGCGGAGAGCCCAAAACCGGTCGCTGTTTTCTTTTTCGCTTGCGCGCACCACGCGTCGCCGGCGGTAATCTCATCCATCGATAGCACGCTGTCAGAAGTCCAGCCAAAACCGCAACGACGCCGGCCTGATTTTAGGCTGCGACGGAGATTTCGCGAATACTCTTACCCGCAAAGGACTGGTCGGCGTTTCGTCAGGAAATTCTGACTCGACTGCGCCAGTAGCATTGACAGAAAAGACCGCCCGATCTCCGGGCGTACTTAGAGGCGCTTGCCAGGTCGCTTCAACAACATCACGAGGGTGCTCAGCAAGACTAATGTCAGGGAACGAAGGACGACAACCGGTCGGCTCATCGAAGGCAAGACTATCTGGGGCTATCCAATTGTCAACAGCATTCTTTTCCACTCAGAGTTAACTGCCAGCGCAGTGAGGCGAGCATGAATCGCGAGATCCAGCTGACTGCACGAGTACTCCGGTGGAAACATAGTCCGTTTCGGCTAAGGTACTTTGAACGGTACTCCAGTTTGTTTTGATATATCCAACAAATCGTCCACCACAGGCTTGATCAGCGGAATGCCTTCCTTGACTCGGATCACTTCGGCTTCTCGCTCCGGGTCGCCGGGAATCAGCGGCCCGTTGGTGCCGGGCGCCGGCTTGGTGCTGCGGAAGACGTGAATCCATTCGTCGATTTGTTTTTTGAACTCGTCTTTGTCGATGAAGCCGTCGATCTCCATGGCGCCGAAGAAGTGGCCGATGCCTTTGCCGACGCTCCGTTCAGGAATCTCTTGACGAAGCGCGAACGGCGGCGCAAATGGCCCCCAATTGGCGCCGCTCAGAACGCAGCAGAGTATGTCGACCATGGAGGCGAGCCCGTAACCTTTGTGCCCGCCCATTTCGCGATCCGAGCCGAGGGGCAACTGCGCGCCGCCATCGATCATGTCTTGCGGATTCGTCGTGTCGCTGCCGTATTTGTCGATGATCCAACCCTTCGGCACCGGATCTTTTTTGCGCAGGGCGATCTCGATCTTGCCATATGCCACCGCGCTGGTTGCCATATCGATGACGATCGGCGGCTCTTTGTAGCCCGGAAAAGCGACCGCAAATGGATTGGTGCCGAGCATTCTTTCCGCGCCCCAGAGCGGCGCAACGAGTTTGGTCGTATTGGTCATCGCCCAGCCGATGAGGTCGCGTTCGAGCGCTTTTAAAGGGTAATAACCAGCGATACCGAAATGGTTGGTATTGCAGACGCTCACCCAGCCCGAGCCGTGCTGCTCGGCTTTGTTCATGGCGATCTCATTGGCCTTCGGTCCGACGACCAAACCCAAACCGTTGTCGCCGTCCACCGTAGCGACGCTGGCTTTTTCGCGGATGATTTTGATTTTCGGTTTGGGATTGATTCTGCCGAGCTCGAGCATCTCGAAGTAGGTATGCAGCCGAGCGATGCCGTGGGAGTCGATCCCTCGCAGATCGCTTTTGGCTAGCACGTCGGCAGCCAGTAGAGCGTCTGCTTTCGGGACGGCGAAATGCATGAACACTTGAGCGGAGAAATTGCGCAGGTAAGCATCTGAGTAAATTCCTACCGCGTTATCTTCGTTCATCGCAGTGATTCATGAGCTTAGCAATCGATTAGAGCGAATGAAAACGCCGCGTCCCTGGGTGGCGAGCATCCCTCGATAGGCGCTTCCCTCGTTACACGGCCTTTTGGCCGTTACTCGGGATGGCCGGATTCCTGAGTATCTGCCGAAGCCGGAGTGGCGAAGGACTCGGGAAACCGGTTTCGGCCGACAATCCTGAGTAGGCAGCGGCCGCGCTGCCGTAACGAAGGACGTCTTTTCTAAAGGACCCATTTTCGCTCAAACTAACTACGGGGCGATATGAGATGTCAACGGCTCTTTTACGGTGTCGGGCAGGAGAAACTGCAGCAGCAGAGTTTGCTGGAACGAGCTGTAATTATCATCGGAGACGATAAAGATGACCGTTCCTCTGGGCGTTCGCTGGACGGCGATGCCCTCATAGTTCTCGACGGCGAGCGGCTGCTCGAGTCTCAATAATTCTTTGCCGATGAGCTTGGCTCCGGCTCGCAAGTGCTTGCCCTCGATCAGCGTTATGCGTGCCGATAAAATGCCGAACGGCATATAGCGCCGTTCAAGAACAAGCACATCGCCGTTGTCGAGCGCGGCGCAATCCGTGACGTGAAAACCGGGCGATGGAATATAGGATAACTCGACACTTCGCCCGGCATTCAGTAGCCAGCCTTTGAAGCTACCGTCCGAGTTTGCGAACTCTTCGGTCATAATCAGAAGTCGTCCGTCGGCGAGACTCGCAATTCCCTCCATGCCGCCATTGGCAGGTGCCCGGAGAATCTCGGGTGGAGTTTTCACAAGATTGGGAAGTGATTCCATCGTAAGAGGCGGCGCAGCGTACCGCCAAATGCGATGAATTCCCTCAAAGGCGACCAAAAATGAGCCATCCTTGGCGCGGGTCAATGCCTCGGCATCGCGTAAGCTGCCGCTTGCCGTCGTCCCGTTCGGTGTTAGAAGCGGCGCGATTTGCCAGTCCACCAAATTCATCAACTGATCATTTTCATCGCGGATCATTTGTGCCGAGAACCAATATCCGTTGTCCGAAATTGCATAGAATCTTTTATCACTGCCGATCGATAATCCGGACAAGCCGCCGAAGCGTTTGTCTTTCGAGGACAAGCGAAAAGCGCTCAACAGCGTCAGCGCGCCGTAGTTCGTCCTTTCCGGGTGTTTCGGATCGACATCGATGGGAGTCAAATCGACGAGAGAAAGATTCTCTGAAGTGAGCGCCGATCGGGGAAGCAAGCAAGCAACTTGCGAACACAAAACCGCGCCAGCCAGAACGATCAGCGTTACAACTTTTCTTTTCGCCAACGACATGGATTGAACAGAGAATCGCACCAAGGCCCTCATAGCTCAACGGTCAATGAGTTCGTCTTGACAGCAAAATTCGCACGTTATACGGGGAATGTTTGTAACGCAGCGGGTCAATCCTTGTTTCGATCGATCGAAAGGGGTTGCAGTGAGCGAAACTCTCCGAAAATTCTCTATCGTTGGTCAATCGATTCCGCGTGTCGACGGTGTCGATAAGGTTACCGGTCGGGCAAAGTATACCGGTGATCTGCTAGTTGCCGGGATGATCGAAGGAAAATTTTTGCGCAGCCCCTACGCGCACGCGCGGATTCGCTCCATCGACACGGCCGAGGCCGAAGCGATGCCGGGTGTCATCGTGGTGCTCACGAGCAAGGACATCGGCGATATCGGACTCTACATAGGCCGCGGCAAAAACAAAGATCAACCCATCATAGCGTTGGATCGGGTGATCTTTGCCGGACAGCCGGTGGCGGCAGTGGCCGCCATCGACCGCACTACGGCGGAAGAAGCGTTACCCAAGATTCAGGTCGACTACGAAGAGTTGCCGGCCGTCATCAGCGTCGAGGAGGCGATGGCAGACGGCGCGCCGCGTTTGCATGATTTCGCCGAACGGAATGTTTGCGCGCGTCACGAACTGATCAAAGGCGATGTCGAAAAAGGGTTCGCCGAGGCGGACATCGTTGTCGAAGACGAATTCGAGTTCCCGATGATCTACCACTACTCGATGGAACCCCACGTCGCCGTCGCGCAGGTCGATCATGAGGGCATCACGATCTGGACTTCTACCGGCCATCCATTCGGCGTGCGCGCCGACGTCGCGCAAGTTTTTGGCATGCCACTGTCCAAAGTTCGGGTGCACGTGAATTTTGTCGGCGGCGCCTATGGCAGCAAGTCCGGAGGTAAGATCGAACCGCTGGTGGCGGCGTTAGCGCGAAAAGCGCAGCGGCCCGTACGAGTCATGACTTCGGTTGCCGAGGCGATGGTGACCTGCCGCCGCCATGCGATCAAATGCCAAGTCAAAACCGGCGCCAAGAAGGATGGCACGTTAACCGCAAAGCAAGCGCAAATCTTTCTCAACACCGGCGCTTATGCGGAGACCGGCCCGATCGTTGCCGGGCGAACGTTGACCCGGATACTCGGGCCGTACCGTTATCCCAATTTAAAGATAAATTCCTATTGCGTTTATACCAATACAGTCTCAGCGGCCTCGTTTCGCTCCATCGGCGGACCGCAAACCGCCTGGGCGACAGAATCGCAGCTGGATACGCTCGCGCAGAAAATCGGCGTGGATCCAGTGGAGCTACGGCGAAAAAACCTGGTCGCGAAAGGCGAAGAGCTGAGACCGAAATATCGGCCCCTCGACACCGATCTCGCCAAAGGTTTCAAGCTGGTTACCGATAAGCTGGGCTGGGACGGTCCGGTTTCAAAAAAAGGGCACGGACGGGGAGTCGGTTTCGGCACGACTGATCCCGGGGCGCCGCTGGCGTCGACGTCGACGGTGCACGTGCTCGCCGACGGCAGTGTGGTTTTTATGTGCGGCACCTCCGAGCTGGGTCAAGGCGCGAAAACAATTATGAGCCAGATTATCGCCGAAGAGCTTCGGGTTCCGCTCGAGAGGGTTACGATTCGGCCCATCGATACGGCATTCACTCCCTTCGATCGCTCGACGGGGTCGAGCCGCTCGACCACCGTCATGGGAAAAGCGGTGGAGTTGGCGGGCAGCGATGCGCGCCGGCAAATCGTCGAGCTTGCCGTCGAACATTTCGAATGCCCGGAAGAGGCGGTCACGCTGCGCGACGGCGAAGCGATCGCCGGCGGCAAAAAGATCAGCTATGGCGAACTGATCAACCGGCACTTTGCAGATCAAGGCGGCGAGCTGGTCGGCACAGGCTACGCGCACAGCGGTATGGCTCCGACACCGGCTAATCCGCTCTTCTGGGAGATCGGCATCGGCGCGGTGGAAGTTTCTGTCGATCCAGAGACGGGTAAGGTGCATGTCGAAAAATACGTCACCGCGGCCGATGCCGGGAAAGCGATCCACCCGCTGCAGTGCGAAGGGCAGGATGAAGGCTCGGCGATGATGGGCTTCGGCCACACGTTCTACGAAGCGTATCAATGGGAGGGTGGACAGATCATCAACTCGTCGCTGGTCGATTACAAAGTTCCCACTTTCGGTGACGTGCCCGATGAATTCGAGTCGATTCTCATCGAAGACGGCAATGGTCCGGGACCTTACGGCGCCAAAGGACTGGGCGAAGGCGGCATCATTCCAGTCGCCCCAGCCGTGGCAAACGCGATTTTTTGGTGCACGGGCGCGCGCATAAAAACTCTACCCCTGACACCGGAGAAAGTCTGGCGCGCTATACGGGAAGCAGGTCAAAAAAATAGGAGACAAAATGATCCTCAGTGAGCCGCGAAGCGTCAGGTGCTTGTGGCTGTTCGTCTTGTGTGTAGTCGCTTCGGCCCGTCCTGCCGCCGGCGCGACGGTGGAAGAAAGTCTCGCCGCGCTCAATTCCAAGCCGGCAGAGGAGCGCCAGAAAATTCTCGTTGAAAACGCGCGCAAAGAAGGGAGTGTGAACTTTTACGCGGCCACCAATGTGCGCGATACCCAGGAGATCGTCACCGGGTTCAATAAAGTTTATCCCTTCGTCAAAGTCGGCATAACCAGCCTCGGCGGCCCGGGTGTCCTGAACAAAGTCACCACCGAAGAGCGCGCCGGCGTGACGGTCGCGGACATTGTCACCATGACGGGCGGCTATGTGCCGGAGCTAATCGAAAAGAAAATTCTCGCCCGCTATCGCAGCCCGATGGTGCCGTTTTTGCGCAAGGGGTTCGCCGATGCCGAAGGCTATTGGCCAGGCGTCTACGCCATCGGCTACACGATCATTTACAACAACAAGCGGGTCGCACAGAAAGAAGCGCCGCGGCGCTACGAGGACCTGCTCCAGCCGCGCTGGAAAAACAATCTCCTGCTGGATGCCGAGGCGCACGATCTACTCGCCGGATTGATCGATCTTTGGGGCCAAGCCAAGGCGACTAGCTTTTTGCGGCAGATCGCTCAAGAACAGAAAGCCACCCTTTCGCGCCAATCGCACACTTTCATGACCCAGCTCGTCGCCACCGGCGAGCACGACGTGATCGTCGACGGCTATATGCATAATGCGGTCGCCCTTAAAGAGAAGGGCGCGCCGATCGATTACGTGGTGATGAACCCGACGATCGTGCGTCCGCCGTCGATCATCGCGATTACCGCTCGAGCATCTCACCCTTACGCGGCGGCGTTGTTTCTCGATTACCACTTGTCCAAAGACGCGAGCGAGATCATGGTCAAGAGCCAGGGCCGCTGGGCGCCGCGCAAAGATGTGCCGTGGACGGTGGAGCCGCAGGGTGATGTGCACGTGGTTCCCGCGCTTCAGTGGGGCCCGAAGATGAGAAACCTCGTCGAGCTGTTCAACAAAAGCATCGGTCGGTAAAACAAAATCGCGGAGGACCAGGATGAAACCGGAAAAAGCCAAGCTGGTCGTCGAGGGACTCAAGGAGGCGGGCGTGGATTTTACCGCCGGGGTTCCGGACGCCCAGTTTATTCAGGTCTACAAAATGCTCGAAGAAGATCCCGACATCCGCTACGTCGGAACCGCCAACGAGGCCGAAGCCGCGGGAGTCGGCTACGGCGCCTGGTTCGGGGGGAAAAAGCCGGCACTGATGCTCGCGACCTCGGGCTTGTTGGTCGCGACCTATCATCTGGCGCGTATCAATATTCTGCACGAAGTGCCGTTGCTGGTGGTGATTCCTTACCGCGGCGATATCGGCGACCCACGCTGGATGGGCCTTTATAAGAAAACCACCGAGCCGGGGCTGAACGCCATGGACATTCCTTATCGGGTGGTGAGCCGATCGAGCGACATCGTGCGCACAATCAAAGAATGCAACGAAAGCGCGCGCGCCTGGCTCCGATGTATCGCCGTGATTCTCAACGAGGAGGCACTATGGTAACCCGCCTGGAACTTATCAAAGAACTCGCATCGATCGTTCCGCCGGAAGTTCTGGTAGTGACGAGCATCGGCAACAACAGCTATTTCTGGGCGGAGCTTACCGACCGCGAAGCGACGTTGTTCCATTCGACGCTCGGTATGTGCACGCCGGCGGCGTTCGGGCTCGCCATGGCTTTGCCGCAGCGCAAAGTGCTGGCGCTCGATTCCGACGGCAATCTGATATTGAATCTCGGCGTCCTCGGCACCATCGGCAACGAAAATCCGACCAACTTGACCGTTTTGGTGATGGACAACGGCAATTATCTCGGCAGCCATAAAAAAGAACCCGGCATGCGCACCGCAACCGGCGGCAAGATGAAACTGCAGGACGTGGCCAAAGGCTGCGGCATCGTGAGCTCGCACGTGGTTCAGGACGTCGCGACATTCAGCACGACAATCAAGTCGGCGCTAAAAAGCGACGGACCGCATTTCGTCTGCGCGCGTGTGGAAGCTCTCGATGGTGAACGTCCGCCGAAAACCAAGCACGTGCTCGATCCGCGAGAGAACAAGTATCAATTTGCCAAATACATCGAACGCACCGAAGGCGTGCAGATCCTCGGCGGCGGTTTGGGCAATTTCGGATGATCAGGGCAAAGGCGGCGTGCTGACATGAAACGACTCGGCAAAATGTTCCTGTTTGCTTGCGCAACAATCGTGCTGCTCGTGCATTGCGGGTTTGCGGCGGAGTCGAAGAAGATTGTTTTTGCTTACTCCTCGATCGGCTCTATGGCGACCGGGGTCTGGGTGGCGAAAGACAGCGGCGCCTTCGACAAATACGGCATACCTGCCGATATCATTTTTATCTCGTCGGGCCCGGTGGTAGTGCAGGCACTGATCGGCGGCGATTTGGAGGTCGGCAGCGCCGCCAGCAACGCGGTCATCAATGCCGTTCTGAACGGCGCGCCGATCGTGGCCATCGCCGGCACCGCCAATCGCCCCTATCATCGGCTGTTCGTGCAGTCGGACATCAATCGGATCGAAGACCTCAAGGGCAAAACCCTCGGCGTTACGCGGTTCGGGTCGATTACGGACAATCTGACCCGCATCTTGCTACGCAAGTACGGCCTCGAGAGTACCGTCAACGTCCGCCAGATGGGTGGTACGCTCGAAGTTGCCGCGGCCTTCCAAAATCGGCAGATCGCCGGCGCGGTGACCGGCGATCTACGGGTTACGCCGCCGAGCCAGCCCAAGATCCTCCTGCCGCTCGTGGATTTGGGCATTCCCTACTCCATGAACATGCTGGCGGTCTCGCGCGAAATGCTGAAGCGCGATCCGGACACGGCCGAGAAAATCGTCCGCGCTTATGCGGAAGGCGTCGCGTTTATGAACCAGAACAAGGAGCGGTCTGTGAAAATTATCGGCAAGTACGCGCACATGACCGATCCCAAGCAGCTTGAGATTCATTATCGCGACTCGGTCACGTACCTGGATCGCGTTCCGCGCGCCGAGCCGGAGGCGGTGCAGACGATTCTCGAATTCATGGGCAAGAAAAATGTCCCGCTCGAAACCTTTCAGGATAATTCAATCATCGACAAACTCACGCGCGAAGGATTTTTCGAGAAGCTTTACAAGAAGTGACAAGCGTAACCTCTAGCCTTGCCGTCCAAGTGTGTCGCAATGTACGAGTTGCATAAATGTCATTTTGAGCCGTCGGCGAAGAATCTCGTGTTGCTGCCAGCTGCGATGAGTGAGATCCTTCGGCTGCGCCTCAGGGTGACATGTTGACACAGGGGTCGTGAGGGCTCGCCGCACCGACATGCTGGCCCGTCATCCTCGCGTCGCCCCATTGGCAACAATCGCAAAGCGAAGGAGCAAAGAAGATGGTAACGATTGTTACGCGTCGGTTGAAAGAAGAGAAGGACGGGATCGAAGGCTACATCGCTGGACCAGAAAGAACCGAGAAGGGGCCGGCGATCCTGATGATCCATCAGCATTCCGGTCTGACCGGATACCTGAAAACCGCCGCCTACCGATTCGCCCAACTCGGTTATACCGCAGTCATTCCCAATCTCTATCATATGCTCGGCTACCCGGCGGAAACGCACATCGATAAAGGCACCGAGATTCAAAACAAAACGCCCGATCCCGATTTTGTCCGCGTGATCGATCGCGGCTGGCGATATTGTCTGTCGCGCGGCGACGTCGACAGCTCCCGAATCGGCGTGGTGGGCTATTGCATGGGCGGGCGGCTGGGAATTCATTTTGTTGCCGCGACGCCGGCGGTGCGCGCGTTCGTCGCCTATTATCCATCGGTCCGTGACGAACAACCGACAAAAATCCGCCCGCGCCATCCGTGCGATGCCGCTCGGGATATCAAATGTCCCTCGATGATTTTGTACGGTGGCCATGATCAGCACAGCACCTTTCCGGTTCAACAGCGCGTGATGGAGAGTTTTCACTCGAACGGACAGTCTCTGGAATGGCACTATTTCCATTTCGGATATCATGGTTTTGCGTCCACGGAATCCGATGGCTACCAACCTTATCTGGCCGATCTTGTCTGGCCGCTGGTAACGGAATTTCTCGGGCGCGAGCTGGGCACGCCGCGATTGTGAAGGCGCGAAAGGTTTGCTCCGCCGCGCGGGTCTATTGCTAAATCCCTGAGCATGCAGTGATCGTGCGACAGGCAGTCGACCGCCTTTCAGACTCGAAACATCGCTTGCAGCACTCGCTTTCGCCCCAAAACTCACGGCATCCGAGTTGTTCTCGGAAATCGGCGATCTGGTGAACTGCAACAGCAATTTAGCGTTCGCCGTTCATACTTCGAGAGCCTCAGCACGAACGGCTTTTGCGTTTGACCCCGCGCCCCGAGATCGTCGAAGTTTCTTCGAATTCAGACGCAAATCGAATGTCACAGTCCACGTAGTTACGGTACGGCAATTTAGTTGAAGTGGAGCAATCGATGAAAAATATTCTGCGATCTCTGACGTTCTTTTTGCCGCTTATCTTCTTTACTTCTGGCGCAAACGCCGCCGAACTAAAGAAAGTTGTGTTTGGTTACTCGACGATCGGCGCCATGGCCGCAGGCGCTTGGATGGCCAAGGAAATTGGCGCTTATGAGAAATACGGAATCGATACAGAATTAATTTATATATCTTCGGGACCCACCGTCGTACAGGCTCTTCTGGGCGGTGATGTCACCGGCGGAATCGCAGCCACCAATGCCGTGATCGCGGCGGTTCTTCGCGGCGCGCCGCTGGTTTCGGTCGTGAGCACTGCCAATCGGCCTTATCATCGCCTCTGGGTGCAGCAGGAAATCATGCGGGTGGAAGATCTCAAAGGGAAAACCATCGGCGTTACGCGCTTTGGCTCAGTGACGGACAATCTGACGCGAATGATTCTCAAGAAGTACGGTCTAGAAAACGCGGTCAACGTGCGCCAGATGGGCGGTACTGCGGAGGTCAGCGCCGCATTCCAGAATAGACAGATTGCCGGCGCGGTAACATCCAGCCTGCGCGTCGATTCCACTGTCCAGCCGCGAATGCTGATGAAGTTGGAAGACATGGGATTTCAATACTCAATGGACGTGATCGCGTACTCGCGCGATGACATGAAACGTGCTCCACAACTCGTCGACGGAGTGGTGCGCGCCTACACAGAAGGAGTTGCCGCGATGCACTATCAAAAGGAAAAAGCCTACCGGGCAATTGCGAAATACGCGCGCCTGCGTGATCAA
>JBIOXP010000471.1:0-11922 GCA_044869705.1 Binatia bacterium
CGGCCGTCCGGCCCCAATCAATGTACTCGAACCACTCGACTTTGGGATTGCGCAAGTGGTAAAAGCGGCATAACTTCGCAATCGCCTTGTTGAAATTCGCGCCTTTATATTCCTTGAAAAATGCCGAAAGCAAACGGTCTACAAGACGGCGTTCCTTGATCGGGGGCAGAATCATTCTCATGGCGTGCGTCGGGATCCACTAGTTCAAACTTAGTAACATACAACCGTCATAATAGAAACACGTAGCGCCCATAGAAGGCCGATTGCTCAGCACCTAAGCTATTGAATTAATGTGCTTTTTCGACAATTCAGCCCGTTTCGCAGCGAACTCGCGGGGTTTCCGGCCGAAGCTTGCGGGGGCATTAAAAGTGTCATAGATTGGCAGCCTTCGAGACACCTGACGGCGACAAAAAGTCTGAAAATTGATGGGCGGTTGGTTCACGGCGAGACTCGCGTCGGCGGCAACCCGGTGCGGGTTTGCAATCGGGTGTTTGGCGATTCGCGTGCTGCCGCGCCATTGGCTTTTCCGACTGGCGGATGGACTCGCGAGCCTCGGATATCTTCTGTTTAGAGGATTCCGAGCGCGATCGACCGAGAACATCGGAGCGGCTTTTGACGAGCAGTTGAGCGCGACGGCGGTAAGCGACATCGCACGCCGATCGCTGAGAAATTTTTTCCGCGACTGCGTTGAAATTGGTGTGGTGCTCGAATCAGCGGATGAAGAGGTAAGAGCTCAGCTTCCCATCATCGGCCGGGAAAATCTCGACGCTGCCCTCAAGAAGGGCTCGGGAGTTCTCATTCTCAGCGCTCATTTGGGAAATTTCTTTCTCCTCGGCACACGCTTGGCGATCGAGAAATATTCCGTTTTTGTGCTCGTGAATCAGCCGCGCGACGGTCAATTCGCCGAACTTATGGATCGATACCGCTTAAAGGTGAAACAACGCACGATTCATGCTCGACCAAGGCGAGCGGCGCTAAAACAGCTCAATGAAGTTTTGCGTCGAAACGAGATTGCCATCGTGATTGCGGACGAGTATCGGAAGGGAAACGGTATTTCTGTGCCGCTGTTCGGCCGAACGGTGATTGCGCGCAGAGGGCCGGCGACATTAGCGCTACGCACCGGCGCGGCGGTGGTGCCGGCGTGCGTACTTCGGCAACCGGACGATTCGCTCCAGTTAGTCATTGAGCCTGAGCTCGAACTCGATCGTAGCGGTAGAACGAAGGTCGAGATTGTCGAGAACACGGTCCGGCTCACGCGCTGGCTGGAAAGGATCGTGCGTCGCTATCCGGATCAATGGAATTGGATGAATATTCGTTGGTGGCAGAATACGCCGGCCGAGAACCGGTAGAACAGATAAGGTAAGGGCGCCGTGTAAAGACCAGCATGAAAGGGGAAACAGGTGAAAAGCAGCAAGAAGGATCTCGATGAGCTGAAGAAAAAAGTCGCTTTAGGGAACCGAATCATGTTTTACCAGGGGCTGGCCGATTATCATGGGCATGTGAGCGCGCGCATTCCCGGGACGCAGCGGTTTTTTATCAAGCCGGTGCTTGCGCCGCTTGGTGAAATCGCGCCCAAACACATTATCGAAGTGGATATCGACGCCTACATGGAAGTTTGCGAGCAAAATTATGCTCAGGCGGGAAGTAAGCGGGTCGTCACCAAACTGAAAAATCCGCCGCGCGAAACCATGATTCACGCGGCAATCTACAAGTCGAGGCCGGAGATAAATTCGGTTGTGCATACGCATCAAACCATCGCCACAGCTTTTTCCGTGGCCGGGACGCCGATTCTGCCCATCTACAATCAAGCCGCCGTGTTTGCTCCCGAAACGCCGATTTTTCCGAGTCCGCGCCTGATTTACACCGTGCAGGACGGCAAGGAAATCTGTGCGACCTTGGGTGATCGCACCGCGATGCTACTAAAGGGACATGGCATAGTTGTGTGCGGCGATAGCTTGGAATATGCTACCGTTCACGCGATCTACCTCGAACGAACGGCTTACATGCAGTTCATCGCCAGCACGGTCGGCGAGCCGTCGATCATGCCGCAATCGGAGATCGATTACATGAAAGAAAATATGACTTACCGTTCGTATGATGCGTTTGCGTATTTCAAGTCGCTGTTGCCGAAGGGCGCGCGGCTGTGAGCTGACCCGCAACGATCGAAACCCACTATTTGGAGGATAACGTATGGCCAAAAGGGAAGAGAGAGTGACGGAGTCGACAAGCAAAGGGTCGATTCAAGATCTGCGGGAGTGGCTGCGGCGCGTCGAGCAGATGGGCGATCTCGTTCACGTCAAAGAGCCGGTCAGCTGTGAAGAGGAAATGAGCGCCATCGGCTATCTCCTGGCCAAACAGAAACCTTCACCAGCGGTTCTGTTCGACAACATAAAAGGATACGAAAAAAGTCCCTTCAAGGCTCGTTCGCTGTGGAACATTCTCGGTCCGAGCATTCCGCGCATTGCTTTGACCATGGAAGAACCGCCCGAAACGCCGACGGTCGCTTTGATCAGCCGGGTCAAAGACAAACTCAAACATCGAACGCCGCCGCGAGAAGTAGCGGCGTCACAGGCGCAATTCTTCGAGAACACTTTGACCGGGGATCAGATCGATCTGACGCAGCTGCCCATCCCCAGACACTGGCCGTTGGACGGCGGACGATATGCCGGCACTGCGGATTGCGTGATTACGCGCGATCCTGACTCGGGATACCTCAACGTCGGCACTTACCGCATGATGCTCCAGGGGAAGAGGGAAACCGGCCTTTATCTTTCGCCGGGAAAAGACGCGCGCTTGCACATTACGCGCTCGTGGCAGCAGGGGAAAGCCGTGGAAGTTGCCGCGGCGTGGGGCATTGATCCATTATTTATGGTGGTTGGCTCGCAAACTTTCGCCAAAAACGTTTCCGAGTACGAATTTCTCGGTGGCATAAAAGGGGAGCCAATCCCGGTCGTGAAGGGGAAGACCACAAGTCTCTTGCTCCCGGCCAACGCTGAGTTCATCGTGGAAGGCGTGATCAAGCCGAATTCCGTCAAAAGCGAAGGACCGTTCGGAGAGTTTCCTGGCTATTACGGCAGGCCGGAAGCGGGTTGTCCGCTGGTCGAAGTGACCGCTGTGCATTATCGCAACAATCCGATTTTGACCAATGCCCTGATGGCCGACTATCCATCTAATGAACAGAGCGGCTTTTTTTCGATTATTCGCTCAGCCCGTATCTGGGATGATTTGGAAAAGCTCGGGGTACCTGGGATTCAGGGCGTCTATGCGCATCCAGCCGGCGCCGGTGGCTTTGGCATGACCGTGATTGCGCTCGAGCAGCGTTATGCCGGCCACGCCGCGCAAGCTCTGGCGCTGGCTGCGCAAGTGCCCGGGGGCGCCTACTACACCAAATGGATTATCGCTGTCGATGAGGACATCGATCCGACCGATATGGATCAGGTCATCTGGGCGATGAGCAGCCGGTGCAATCCCATCGATGATATCGATGTCCTGCGCAACACTTGGAGCACTTGGCTCGACCCGACGCAGAATCCACCGGAAAAGCGTCCGTACGGATCGAAGGCGCTGATCAACGCTTGCAAAGAGCATCGCTACCTGCCGGTTTTCTCGAAACGAACTGCGCTCCGCAGGGAAGTTTACAATCAGGTTGCGGCGGAGTGGAAAAAACTCGGCTTACCCGGCCAGATTCCGGAGGTGCGCGCGTTCGAAGAAGAAAAGAAGGTGGTTTACCACGAAGTTGGCGGCTTCGAGCCGGGAGAACAACCGGGAGAAGAAAAGAAGTAGAAATGAAAAAGCTGGGCGACGATCAGATCGGGTGATCGCCGTCCAGCTGCTGTTGTTACCCAAAAAAGAGTTTTTCTGTAAGCTGCGCGTCAAGTCGTGCCGCGCTAGTTGATCGCTTCTTCTCCCCGCTCATTGGTACGGATGCGAATGACCTCTTCGACGGTGGTAACGAAAATCTTACCGTCTCCGATCTTTCCCGTTTGCGCCGATTCGAGAATTGTCTCGACAATCTTTTGCGCCATATCGTCCGGGGCGAGAATTTCCAACTTTACTTTTGGCAAGAAATCCACGGTGTATTCGGCGCCACGGTAAAGCTCGGTATGTCCCTTCTGGCGTCCGAAGCCCTTTACCTCGGTGATCGTCATGCCGGTGATGCCGGCGGAAGTAAGTTTTTGTTTTACCTCGTCGAGCTTGAAAGGCTTTATGATCGCTTCGATCTTTTTCATTATTCCCCCTGCAAATTTTTGGGGTGATGATCGGCCAACGCGAGCGGCATCGGCCACTCTACTCCTCTAGATATCGAAGTACAGCGCGAACTCCCAAGGATGGGGGCGAAGCCGAATTGCGTCGACCTCGGCCTTTCTCTTGTATTCAAGCCAGGTCTCGATCACATCCTTGGTAAACACATCGCCTCTCAGTAAGAAGTCATGATCCTTTTCCAGCGCATCGAGCGCCTGATCCAAGGAGCCTGGCATCGATTTTACCTTGGCGGCCTCCTCGGGCTCCAACTCGTATAGATTCTTATCGATGGGCTTGGGTGGCTCGATCTTGTTCCTCACCCCATCTAGTCCCGCCATCAGCATGGCGGGAAAGGCAAAGTAGGGATTGCAGGAAGGATCGGGGGTCCTAAACTCAAGCCGCTTGGCCTTCTCACTGGTCGAATACATCGGAATGCGCACACAGGCGCTGCGGTTTCTCGCCGAGTAGACGAGATTAATCGGCGCTTCGTAGCCGGGAACGAGTCTTCGATATGAATTGGTCGTTGGCGCAATGAAGGCGCATAGCGCATGAGCGTGCTTGATCAGTCCGCCGATGTAAAAGCGCGCGGTGTCGCTGATGAGCCCGTAGCCCTTCTTGTCGTAAAAGATATTCTTGCCGGTCTTCCATAAACTCTGGTGGGTGTGCATGCCGGAGCCGTTGTCTTGAAAGAGCGGCTTGGGCATGACCGTGACGACTTTGCCGCGTCTTCGGGCGGTATTTTTCACTACGTACTTATAGGTCAAGACTTTGTCAGCCATCTTGGTCATCGTGTCAAAGCGCATGTCGATCTCGGTCTGACCGCCGGTTGCGACCTCATGGTGGTGCACTTCGACTTTGACGCCGCACTTCTCTAGATTGAGCACCATTTCAGATCTCAGATCCTGGTACTGATCCATGGGCGGAACCGGAAAGTAGCCTTCTTTGTAGCGGATCTTGTTGCCGAGATTGGGGACGTTGTTGTTGCCGGCGTTCCAAAATCCTTCGACCGAGTCGATGTGGTAGTAGCCTTCGTGGTGATTCTGGTCAAATCTCACGCTGTCGAAGATGAAAAACTCGATCTCGGGTCCCCAGTAGCTCGTGTCGGCGATGCCGGTCGATTTCAGATACTTCTCGGCTTTCTGCGCGACGTAGCGAGGATCTCGAGTGTAGGGCTCGCGGGTGACGGCGTCCAATACATTGCAGATAAAACTCACCGTGGAATGCTCGCTGAAGGGGTCGATCATGGCGGTGTCGGCATCGGGAAGTAAAATCATGTCGGATTCGTTGATCGATTGAAAGCCCCGAATGCTCGAGCCGTCAAAGCCCAAGCCTTCTTCGAAAAGCTCCGCGCTCAACTCGGTTGCGGGTATCGAAAAATGCTGCCACAGCCCGGGGAAATCGACAAACTTCAAATCGACAATCTCGACCTTGTTTTTCTTCGCCAACTCTAGGGCGTCTTTCACTGGCATGGAACTGCTCCTCTCTTTTCTCAATCGTAAAAATTAGATGGTAAACTCAATTCTGTTAGCACATTCTCCAGGACACAGCCACACAATTACCCGCTAAATTATTCGTAGGCCCGTTCATTGTGCTGGCTCAAATCCAAACCCATCATTTCTTCTTCATCGCCGACCCTGAGTCCCATAACGGCCTTGACGATTGACAGGATGAGGTAGCTCCCAATGATTGCCAAGGCCAGGGTCGCCAATACGGAGACGAACTGAATCCCAAGCTGAGCCGGGTTGCCGAAGAAGAGGCCGTCGTTGCCTGCCGGGTTGATTGCTTTGGAAGCAAACAATCCCGTCGCAAGCGCTCCCCAGGTGCCGCCTACCCCGTGCACGCCCACGACATCGAGGGAGTCATCGTAACCGAAGCGCGGTTTTAGACTGCAGGCGATCGAACAGAGAATGCCGCCGCCGATACCGATCCAAATGGCGGAGATGGGGCCGACAAACCCCGATCCGGGCGTAATCGCCACCAAGCCAGCCACGGCACCGCTGGCGGCGCCTAGTACTGTCGGCTTACCTCTGAGTATCCAATCCATCGCAAGCCACGCCAACGTTGCGGCCGCCGTGGCCACGTGCGTGGCTACGAAGGCCGATGTAGCGAGGCCGTCGGCAGCCAGCGCGCTGCCGGCGTTGAAACCAAACCAACCGACCCAAAGAAGACCGGCGCCAATGACGCTGAACGGCAAATTGTGCGGCGGCATTGCTTCGATGCCATATCCGATGCGCTTGCCAAACAGGAACGCCGCGACCAGCGCCGATGCTCCGGAACTGATATGCACCACTGTCCCGCCGGCGAAGTCCAGCGCGCCCATTTCGCGCATCCAGCCCTTGACGCCCCAAACCCAGTGGGCAAGAGGGTCATAGATGAACGTGGCCCAAAGTACGATGAAAACCAAAAATGCGCTGAACTTTACCCGCTCGGCGAACGCGCCCGTGATCAACGCCGGAGTGATCACCGCGAACATCATCTGGTAAATCATGAAAGCCGCATGGGGTATGGTCGCAGCATAGTCCGGGTTCGGTTCCGGCCCAACGCCATTGAGACCGAACCAGCTACTATTGCCGATCCAGCCACCAATGTCCGGACCAAAAGCCAAGCTGTATCCCCAAAGCACCCACTGAAGACTGATGACAGCGACAATGATGAAACTATGCATGATGGTCCCGAGAACGTTTTTCCGGCGCACCAAGCCACCGTAGAAGAGAAACAATCCGGGGATCGTCATCATCAGCACGAGGGCCGCGGATGTCAGCATCCATGCCGTATCGCCCTTATCGATCTTCGGTGGAGTCGCGGAAGCAGCGGGAAGCGGGACCGGAGGAGCGCTAGGAGTCGTTACTACTGGGCCGCCCGGCGCCGTTTGCGTAACGTCTTGAGCGAGGGCCCATGATGATGATAGCCAAAGCGCCAAAAGTATAAAGGATATCCGCACCAAGTTCTTGCCACGGTACACCACGTGCCATTCCCCCTTTTGAGTCGCGCAAGAATTGAGCAAAGAAATTGACTTAAAATCGGTTTGGGATACTGCAGCGCAACGGCTATGCCAGCAGCAGCCCTGCCATAACGTGCTGCAATTCAATGACTTGTGAGTTCGAGGAGGAGAGCTTCGACGAGAACGAGCTTAAGAACTAGGCACGTGCTGCTTTCTTCATCACAAGCTTTCATGGCTCGACAAACATGGAAAGAGAAGATCTACGGCGAAAACACTTTGGCCCCATGTTCGTCTCAGTTTTTGAGCAAAGCGCCGAGTTGTGAAACGTCCCGAACCCGGTCGAGGTGATCAATGGTCTCGATCAAACGCGCAAGTCGACGTGCTGGTAAAAGCGCGCCGGTGAGTTTGCGTGCTTTACTCTCCACCTCTGCGCGGCTCAACGGATTATCGGGTGTACCCTTAAAATGAACCACCAGCGCGGAATGGCGCTCCTTGTTATCGAGCACAACCGTCACGCGCGCCGCGCGGTCCCAACCGCGCCGTGCGATTTCATCATCCACTTGCAGGTGAACTCTGCGCATCACGCGGAGAATATTTTTGTTCTTCAGCTGTGTTTCATTGAACGACTCGGGATTGGTGGGATCCGCATAAAGGCTCAGCGCAATGCAGAACGGGATACTGTACTGCGCCATCATCAGGTCGGTGGGTCGATAGATCGCATGATGGGTGACGAGCTTTTCAATGCCGCCGACAATAATTTCTCGAATATTCTCCTGACGAAAATTCACCTGGTCACGGAGCTGCTCAAGGGCTTCAATCGGCGCGTGGGCATTGATGTGGCAAGCGCAGCGCTTGATGCAGATATTCATGCTCTCGAATTCACGTCCCAAGCGACGGGTGAGAGAAGCGAGATCCGGGGAATCCGAATAGGTCTGGCAAAAACCGAATTTCCCTTCGAGCACGCTCTCAGGTCCGGCGAATCCTTTGCTCGCCAGCAAGGCGGCGGTCACGCCGCCCTCGGCGGCCTTGCCGAGATGCAGTCGCTTGACCATGGCGCCTTCCTTACAGCGGGAAAATTCGATCAGCCCGCCGGAGTAGGAGGCAGCGATGCCAAGCGCGTTGGCCATCTGGCGCTCATCCAGACGCAGCAGCCGCCCGGCGGCAACGGCTCCGCCAAAGGTTCCGGTCAGTCCCGGGGCGTGAAAACCTCTGCTCTCGAGTGAGTTGCCTGCAGCAACGCCGATTCGAGACATGACCTCGCATGCGGCGACAAACGCGCTGAGCAGTGATTTGCCATCGGCTCTCTTGTCTTCCGCCATCGCCAGGGCTGGCACAAAGGCGGTAGCTCCCGGATGAACACCGGCGCCGGGCTGGCGCACGTTATCGAGTTCAAAAGCATGCGCCATCACGCCGTTGGCCAAAGTCGCTTGGGCTGGTTGGCGGGAAAAATTCGTTCCAAGAACGGTCGAGCGTCCGCGCAAACCGGCATCATGAACCAATCCGCTCACCGTGCGGCTCCATGGTTTGGTGGAACCATACAAACAGACGGCGAGCGTATCCAGAGCGCATGCTTTGGCTCGATCGAGCACTTCGGCCGGAATGTTGCGGTATTTTAGCTCGAGCGCAAAACGCGCCAAGCGCCGGGTCGGATTCATCAACCGGCTAAGCTTTGGCCTCGGGCTTTTTGTATCGCGCCGTGGGAACGATCTCTGCCACGGTCCCGCCGGGGGCGCGAAACTTGATCGGAATTACTCCCGGGTCACTGATGATTTCACAGCCAAATTTTTTCAAGTCGGCGGCAGACTTCGCCATATCATCCACTTCAATCGCAAAATGATGAATGCACGGTCCCAATCCGGAAGCTCGGGCTTCCGCCGATTCCTCGCTGTCGTACTTGATCAAAGCAAGATCGATCGTCCCATCCGTAAGATGGCGCGAGGTATGATCTCTGACCTGACCGGTTTCCATCTCCACAAATCCGAAGCCCTTCTCATAAAACTCCGTGGCCTTCTCGAGATCGTCGACTTTGAGCGCAATGTGGACGATGCGCGGCATAAGTCCTCCTTTGACGCGGCTGGCGTCGTTTAACACAGCGAGCAAGATCGAATCAAGCGCCGCCAGCGATTTCGACCGGCAGGGCAAAATGAATATTCTCCTCGGCAAAACCGTTCTGAACCACCTGCGCGCCCTGTTGGCGGAAATAATCGGCGGCTTGTTGCACCAAATGTTCCGGCACCGATGCACCCGAAGTGATCCCCACCCGTGTAACACCGACGAGCCAAGCCGGATCGATCGCGTGATGATCGTCGATCAGGTACGAAGGTTTCCCTTGATCTCGGGCAACCTTACAGAGCTGATTGGAGTTTTCGCTGTTCCGTGATCCGATCACCAGGACCAGGTCCACTGTTTGGGCAAGCTGTTTCACGGCGTCCTGCCGGTTTTGCGTAGCGAAGCAAATGTCCTCTTTGGCTGCGGTAATCAAGCGCGGAAAGCGTCTTCTCAAAACCTCGATTATCTCCCGAGTATCATCAACGCTGAGCGTGGTTTGGGTAAGAACGACGAGTTTATCGGGGTGCGCAACCTTGATGGTCTCAGCTTCAGTCGCGCTGGCAACGATCTGGATTTTCTCCGGAGCTTCTCCGCTGGTGCCGACGATCTCGTCGTGATTTTCATGGCCGATGAGAATAATGGAATAATCCATAGCCGCGAATTTGCGTACTTCCCGGTGCACTTTCTCCACCAGCGGGCAAGTCGCGTCGATAATGATTGAGAGGTTTTTTGCGCGCGCTTGCTGCCAGACGGCTGGAGAAATACCGTGCGCGCTAAAAATCAATTTGGCGCCGGGCGGGACTTCATCAAGGGATTGGACGAAGCGCACACCGCGCTCGGTAAAATCGCGTACGACGTATTGGTTGTGAACGATTTCGTGAAAGACATAAATAGGCGGACCATGGCGCTTGAGAGCCCGTTCCACAGTTTCGATCGCCATCTCGACGCCGGCGCAAAATCCGCGCGGCGTGGCGAGTATCACAGTTTCAACCGCCATGTGCTTCAAGTCTGTAGGAATCGCGAAAGTGTGTCAACTCGAAGCAGCGAGCGCGATGATCTTTTCCGCAGCCATTTGAGCGCCGTTCAGTGGAACCGCCGGCCAGTGTCGCTCTCGTTTCAGAACCCGGATAAGGTGGGGTTCAATACGGCCGCTCAACAACTCATTGAGCGGGAGAAACTCCGCTGTGGTCAACTGGTTCAAAGCTCGAGCCAGATAAGGAAACTCGGGAAAGTCGTGTCGTTCGACGTAGAGCACCGGTGTCTGGTGCGCGAGGATATCCGCAACAATGCCATAGCCGGGCTTGGCAACGATCACATCCGCCGCGCGCACCAGATCGCAATACTCCCGTTGCATTTCGGGCAGCACACAGATATTGCCGTCACGCCGTGGTTTGTTGTCGGTGCCGACAAAATAATAATCGCGGAGACGCTGGAGCGTTTGCCATGGCAGCCGTTCGAGTCCAAGCCCGCCAAAGCTCAAAAGCACTAGGGTTGCCGATTGAGGGAGAGCGAAGCTCGCTCGCGCCTGGTGCTTGCTCAGAGACGAAGTGCGCGTGATCCAGGGAATAGCTTGCCGCGAAGAAAATATGCTGAGGTCACAAGCATAAGGAAGAGTCATCGCCAAAGTCGCTTTACGGTAGAAATTTTGCATCTCTTCAATCAGCGGCAGAAAACCCGGATAGCGCTTCAGGTAGGCCCGATATATCCAACTCCAGGTAAAATTCGTTACGGCGACGGATGGAATCATCGCCCGGGCAGCGACTTCGAATGCCAAGGCGGGAGTGTCGCTCACAATCAGCGCAATTCGATGCTGCCGCACAAAAGCGAGCTCACTTTCGATCAAAAATGACGCTCGTTCGTACAGGTCGCGGCACGATCGGAGCGTCTCAGTCAAATCCATAGCGAGACTGTCTTTCTGAACGATCCCAATGTCGATTTTTGTTCGGTGGTAGACAATCGAGGCGGAAGGGTCTTGAAACAACCACTCGGGCGCCGTCGTGCGCACGTGAATCTTCCATGCCGGGACGGCTTTTTTCAATGCGCGGATGACTTGATAAGAGCGCACGGCATGGCCGAAACCATGGCCGGTGATATAAATAACAATTGCAGTCAAGCGGGTTTTAGTTATATGAAGTGAAAAATTAAGCTATGTAGCCCGTTCATCAATGTCAACCATTGGTAAACGTCCGGCGGGAGCTTACGATGACTGGAACGGTCAAGAAAGTCATAAGACAAAAGGGTTTTGGCTTCATTACTCCGGATGACGGCAGCGACGATGTATTCTTTCACCGTGGCAGCCTGGCCCCGCGTAACCAGATCGAAGATATCAACGAAGGTGACTCGGTGCAGTTCCAGGTGCGAAAAGGGGATAAGGGTCCCGTTGCGTTCGACCTGAAGATCCGTTAACCGCGCCCGGTTCAAGTCTCAAAAGGCTTGCCGGCCAATCTCGCTTAAAACTTAGAACAGAACCGGCGCTTGGACATCGAGCCAACGGCCTTACCCCGTTTAGGACGGCAATGGTGTGTGTTACGTTGACTCTAAGCAGGCGGTGAAGGCAATTAGCGATGACCGACGAACATACCAACCGTTTGATACACGAAACCAGCCCCTACTTGCTGCAGCACGCCCACAACCCGGTGGATTGGTATCCGTGGGGCGACGAGGCGTTCGAAAAAGCGAAGCAAGAAAAC
>JBIOXP010000472.1:0-3347 GCA_044869705.1 Binatia bacterium
GCTACGTTATAGGTATCGCTGACGTAAAGATTATGCGCCGTTAAAAACCCAGCGATCCACTGCTCGACGACTCGTTTGACAATGTCGTACAGCTCGTCTTTGCTGAACCGCGGGTGCTGCTGCTCGAGAGCATCGAGTTTCCGATCTCGAAATTTGAGATAATCCTCACAGCTTTTTTCTCCTAATCCATACGCGAAATAGCGATTGTTGCTATCGATCGCATAGCCACTCGAGTTCGCAGCTACCCATATGAACGCGGCGGACAAGCCAATGACAACAGTCTTCAAAAAGCCTTGACTCATTTTTACCTCTCCTATGATGCCTACAGGATTTCGCTGAGATTCCTACAATTACGAAAAGTGGCTGTATATTGGACCTTGGTCCAATAAGGAAAGCGAGCGCAGCAACAACTAAGCGGTAGGCCTTAGCTGGTTGTGATTGCGGCTAGCGCAATGAACGAGAATCGACGTAGAACGCCGCCGGCTCAAACTAACTTTCAGCGCTTGATGATTGCTTCCAAATAATTGACATCGCGCGCCGACATTTTTGAAGGGCGCCCACTGAGGAAATGGATACAGAGTTGGCGCTCGTTCGCATCCGGCTGACGTCGCGGCCAGCGGCGAATACACTGAAATCCAGCGCGGGCGAGGACCTGATCCAGAAAGGTAATCGTCTGGTGACCAGGGCGCCCGCGCCGCTTATTAATTGCACTGCGATCGAAAAAAGGCCGCTCAGTATTTCGACAATTCCTGCAGTAAATTTCGCGCCCCAGCGGGTGCTGGCACTTTGCCCGAAAGAATCTCTTGCGCGGTCACCGGCCTTCCGTAGTATGCCTGATTGTAGTCATCTTTCACGCTGATGCCGGTACCTTCAAGTGAAACGCCGGCAAAGAACCCCTGGCTCCGGCTGTAACTATATACCGCGCTTTGCAACCCAACGCTGGCCTCCGCGGAACGTCCTACTGGACCCGCCGATATGCCCAGATTGCCGCCCAACGTGAAGTTGGCTTGCTTCGAGAAGGCTTCCACAGCAGCCGGAGTATTGAGAATCATAACAAACTCGGTGACATCCACTCCGGCTTGGAAACCGGCTCCGAGCCCCCCCGTACCGATCGCTGAGGGACCGCTCCACCCTTTATCCGTGCGCGCGACAACAACTCCACTGCCACCCCTGACACTCCCAATAAACCCAGCCTTCGTGACGGTAAGAATGGCTACACCTCTGGCAGCTTTCATCACCGAGGGGGGAATCCCTTTCTCCGGGATCGCCTCGAATCGTTGGATAATCGCCGTCGCCTGATCGACATCTTGCTGCATTGCAACTTCCGGAGATGTCGTGGAGCACGCACTCAACAATGTCGCGACAACAAGAAAAATAATTGCTCTCATTATGGCCTCCTCCTTACTGGTTTCTGTTTCGTTCTCTTTCATGTCTCCGACAATACGCGCAACCTGATGCTCTGGTCTCCGGACGATGCTCTCACCACGACCCATGACCCAGCGCGAGCTACTTTGCGCTGCTCAAGCTCGAATTGCCGTCCTCTTCGTTTTGTTTCACTCGTTGCACGTGCTCGAACAGAATTCGCTTGATCTCTTGAATCGTTTCCGGATTTCCCTGAGTGGAATGGCTCGAGCGGACAATTTTTTCCGACTGAACCCCACTGATGTGCGCACTGGAATATTTGACGACGCCATCGTCCCCCTCCTCCGGCGGTCCGTCCCCTTGAACGGCAATGATGGAGTGCGCCACGACTCCATCGGTGATCGGAATAGCCGCGAGTGCTTTGATGAACCGGTTGTTCGGGTTCATGTTCGTAATACTGGTGGGAATCCCGCTGAATGGACCGAGAATGAAGCCCTGCTTTTGTAACGTCAATATATCGAGACTCAACCGGGTGAAGCGTCCTGGCATATTCACTAACCAGGAGGCCAAATCACCGAGTAGACCCAGAGCCTGATAACTGCCGCGATGCGGCGTGGCGATAAATATGACTTCTTTCACGAATGGAAGCGGTTTGAGGATAAGGCCGCGTGTGACCAAGTCACGAAATTCGTCGCTTATACGGAGTTGCTCCGGAGGAACACGGAACGGCCAAAGTTGCATGCCGCTATCGATCACCGTCATCTTCGTAAGCAGCCCGCCCTGACTATGTCCGGCTATCACAACCTGCTTCAGACCCGGATCTGTACCGTCGGGATCGAGCTCCGAGAGCAACTCCGTCAAGGCGTCGCGCAAAAGCAGCGCCGAATAGGCAATCGGGTTGCCCGTGTTGTACATGAAAAGCCAGATCTCGTAGTTCTGCCAAAACCGTGAATCGTTCTCTAATTCGTTGACGAGCTCCGCCCAACGCGCCGGGCTCGATGCCGTTCCGTGCACCAGCACCAGCGGCATGCGTCCGGTGCGGTGCGGGTGAAGCATGAAGAGACCGCGCTTAAAATTCGCCGTACCCACAGTAAAATCGCCGGAGCGAAAGCCTGCGAGCTCAAAATCCCAGATCGGCGCCCCTTCTAAAGTGAGCGCCAAGGCGGTTGTCGTTTCGTATTCGATGGGAACATCGACACCGGCGATTTTCACCGTTCGGGCGGAATCCGGAGTGTAAAACTCGAGCTTGCCTTTCAACTTTCCCGTTGCCAGCGCGCCGCGCGGGTCGCCGAGCCGCAAAAATGCTGTCACGGGAACCTTCAGCCGAGGCGGAATGCGTTGGTGCTCTTTAGTTGCGATCTCGCTCAAAGGCTCGAGCGACGCAGCAAGGGGAGCCCCTATCCCCGGAACGCGATAGCGATTACGCAAACCGCGCACTTCGATATCCACCGCGGGAACAAAATCTATTAGGCGATACCCTGCCCAAATCAGATCGTTCTGATTGAAATCAACGGTAAGCTCGCCGAACGGCAGCTTGAACGTTCCGCCTCGCGGAATCGGCTTTTCATCGACCATGGCGGCGCGCGTGAGCGCCTGATTGTAAATATCGGCCGCCCATCTGAAACGCGGATCAATAGCTCTGGGAGGAGTTCCGCGCTCTCCCGGAAGCATAAAAGAATAAGCGTAAACGGCCGCCGCCAGATAGTACGATTTGTCGCCGCTCGCTTCGGCGTGCGCAAACGAAAGCTCAGTCAATGCGAAAAGACGATCCTCATCGCCCGCAGGTGCCAATCCGGCGTGCATCTCGGCAAGCGCTTTCTCGGGCTCGTCCTTGAACCGTTGATAGAGATTCTGATTCATCAGCTCGCGTGCGGAAAACGAGCTTGGTCGTTCGGTCGAGAGGATGTTTGCGGTGAGGGACTGGTAAGCAACGCGCTGATCGACGTAGCTGACGCCGATCGGCGTGGCGCAACCTGCCGAAACGA
>JBIOXP010000473.1:0-2620 GCA_044869705.1 Binatia bacterium
TCATCGACGGAAAATATCGCCATCACTCCTCCACCTTGGAAGGGAATTGCTCACTACAAACTGACTCCTGAGCCCTACACTCACCTACAGAGAATGAAAATTCCTCGGGAAAGATTCCTCGCCTGGACTCGGAATGACAGTGATTGTCATTTTGAACGCAAGTGAGAAATCTTTCTTGATCCTATTTCGAACAAAAAATCTTGCCCGGACCTTCGTGTACTTCGCGCCTTCGTGGTGGATACACTATCCAACAGCGCTCCTGCCCAGATTACGTTCGCTCTCGCGCACCCATTTTTCATAAGCCGGAATCACGATCAGTTTGTTTTTCTCCGGATCGCGCACGACACATTTGGGGTCTTCGCCTCGTTTCACTTTTTCGATCTCGCGCAAGTACATTTGCCGCAGCTTGATAATCCCGTCATCGATCGTCGGTCCGAGGTTTTCGTTCTCGCGATCGGCAATCGGCGGCATGCTGTCGACCACCATACCGTCTTCGATGAAATGAAGCGGCGGAATTTCATAACCCAGCTCAGGATTATCGGATTCGCGATATTCTTTGTACGGAACGATAAATGCCTGCGGCGGCTTCCAGCGCCGGCTGAACGGATCGCCTTCGTATTTTCCCGGATTGTCCGACGGTTTGAAACGCACGCGCATCAGCAACGTATGAGTGTCATCGATCGGCACGCTCCAGCGCGCCGCAGAAACCGGCGTTCCGTCCTTGCCACCGCTCAAGTATCTGCCGCCGCTCCCGCCGCAGCTGATACCCGGCATCAGCAGATGATGCTCGCGATAGTTCAGCATGCCAGGCTCTTTGGTTTTTCGATACGCTTTATAGACCATGCCCCATTCGGTTTCGTGAAATCCCAACTCGGGCTCCGTGCTCATGATATCCGGCCAGGCGCCGCCATGTGTGAAGCTCGGATGGACCGGATCCATGCCATTCTCGACGCACTGAAGCCAATTGCAATTTTGAAATCCCTGAATCGTGATGTAGACATCTCCTTCGCCAACGAGAAAATTGTAGCGCGGCACCAGCGGCGCGGGCTGCGGTCCGAAATACGCGAAAATCAAACCACCGAGTTCCTCCACTGGATAGGAAGGGATGCCAAGATCCTGTTGCTTGAGCGGACTGTCGGGCGGCTCACCGGGAATTTGCACCACCTTGCCGCTCCGATCGTAGAGCCAGCCGTGATACCGGCAACGAACTCCGGCGCGCTCGATATCACCCAGGCAAAGATTGGCGCGCCGGTGCGCGCAGTATGCACCGATCACGCCTGGCCGCCCCGTTCCGTCTCTAAAGAGAACCAGGTCCTCGCCAAAGACGCGAATAAAAGTCGGCTTTGTTTTCAAATGCGCCGAGATGCCGATGGGCCACCAATAGTGGCGCAGAAATTCGCCCATCGGCGTCCCGCGTCCGGTGCGGGTAAGAATCTCGTTTTCTTCTTTGCTGGTTTTGTACATGAACACCTCGGCGTATAACCGCAAGGTCATATGAGGGCGACCGCCGGTCGCGCTAAAATCACTTCATCCGGTGCGTTTTATGGCGAAATCTTTTCTCTAATTCGCCAATACTTTTTTCAGCCGCTCGATCACATCCGGCGGTTGGACAACGACCTTTTTTGCGATCGCCTCGAGCTCTTGCCCGCTGACCGGCTCGACCTCCCAGTTCCGCTTTTGCGCCTCCGCCTTGAACTCGGGGTCATTGAGCGCTTTCATCAAAGCCTCGCGCAGGACGGTCAGACGCTCCGGCGGCAAGCCCGGCGGCGCGATCAGCGGACGGCCGATCGAGTCCGGCGCCATCAGCACGACCGCCAACCGCCGGGTCACGTCCGGAGCTTTTCGCTTATCCAAAATTTCGTTGACGGTCGGCACCTCAGGCAAGCGCGGATCTCGCTTCGGACTACCGTGCACCAGCACCCGCGTGAAGCCCGATTTTGCCCACGTTCGCGTCGGCTCGCTCCCGAAGTATCCCTCCAGACTGCCGGCGCGGCACTGCACTTCGCCCTTTTGCATCGCCAGGTCGATCTCCGCTGCGCCGGGATATCCGGTGACGATACTGAATTTCACGCCCGCGACTTCCTCGATCAAGCGCGGAAAGTAATGCCCCACCGTGCCAATGGCCGTGGCGCCACAGCGGGGCTGTTCAGCGGTATTTCGAATCTCATCGAGAGTCTTGTAAGGCGTATCGCTTCGGCCGTAAATGATCCGCACCGTGCGCTCCGGCGATCCGATCCAGCTGAACTTCGCCCAATCGAACTTCACCTCTTTGGCATCCGTGAGCTGATTGAAGTAAAGCCCGGGCGTGACGAATCCGATGGTCAGTCCATCGGGTTTGGCAATGTTATAAATGTAGTTCGCGGCGCTAAGCGATCCGGCGCCCGGCATGTTCTGCGAGATGATGTTCGGCTTGCCGGAAATATGCGGCGTCATGGCGCGCGCCAGAGCACGCGCCCATAAATCACTGATGCCCCCGGGGGAGAAACCGAGTACCAACCGAATCGTCTTATCTTCGAAAAACGGCTGCTCCCCGTACGCCAAACCGGGCCGGATCAGCGCGACCAAATAAACCAACGCCGCCCATTTCAAAAGAGCCGTCTTCCGTCCAGACGCCGAAATT
>JBIOXP010000474.1:0-2746 GCA_044869705.1 Binatia bacterium
ACTGGAATGAGACCGGCCACGCCGTGGCCGCCCAGGCGATACTTGCATCGAAGCTAGTGGCCTGGCTGACAGGCCAGCAATCGGGACAGTGAGGACACAGTGCGAGGAATGGGACACGTTTTAGAGATAGCCGTCAGCGAAATTGTTGCGCAATATGTACTTGCGTATTCACGAGACGAGGTGATGTGCGGTCGTAAGGGCGCTAAGCGGACTCCGGCTCCCTGAAGTGGTTGAGTTGGGTCCGCTGTCATGCAAACACTAGTGTTTGAGCACTCGACCTAGTAAAGAACCAGCACCCCTTGCTACGGAGACCGGCCGCAGTGTCACACGAGGACTTCAGCCGCCAAGAGCACATCAAGCCTTCATCGGACCGCAGTTTTGGTCTTTTGATCGCGACATTTTTCCTGATTATCGCGTTCTGGCCGCTTATTCACGCGGAACAAATCCGTTGGTGGGCGCTCGGCGTGGGAGCGGTATTCGCGGCTCTGGCGCTGCTGTGGATGTCGGTGCTCGCTCCGCTCAACAAATTGTGGACGAAGCTGGGTATTCTCCTATATAAAATCACTAGCCCGGTCGTACTGGCTCTCCTGTTTTATGTCACGGTGACCCCAATTGCGATGTTGATGCGCGTGCTGGGTAAGGACCCGTTGCGCCTGCGCCGTGACCCCAATGCCGCGAGCTATTGGATTGACAGGATGCCGGCCGGACCCACGCCGGAATCCATGAAGAACCAATTTTGAGGCCTCATGCTGTCATTTCTTCGCGAATTTTGGTCGTTTCTGCGCGCCCGAAAAAAATATTGGCTGATGCCGATTTTTATTATGATGGTCGTATTCGGCGGTCTTATCGTGCTCACGAAAGGTTCGGCAGTCGCGCCTTTTATTTACACACTCTTTTAAGAAGCGAAAAGCAGGCGCATGCGAATTCTTGGATTGTCCGCATTCTATCATGATAGTGCAGCGGCGCTCGTCGTCGATGGACAGATCGTCGCTGCTGCCCAGGAGGAGCGTTTTACGCGCAAAAAACACGATTCTGGTTTTCCCTATCACGCCCTAAACTATTGCTTAGATGAAGGCGGTATCAGGCTTGGCGAGGTCGACTACGTCGCGTTTTACGACAAGCCCTTCCTCAAGTTTGAGCGTCTGCTCGAAACGTACCTGGCCTTTGCGCCCAAGGGCTTTCGCTCCTTCCACACGGCGATGCCGCTCTGGTTGAAAGAGAAGCTGTTCCAGAAGCAACTCCTGCGCGACGAGCTGCGTGCATCCGATCCGGACTTCGATTGGGAAAGGAAGCTCCTGTTCACAGAACACCACCAGAGCCACGCGGCATCCGCGTTCTTTCCGTCCTTATTCGAGGAGGCCGTGATTCTCACCATGGACGGAGTCGGTGAGTGGGCTACCACTTCGGTCGCGTTCGGGCGCGGTAATCATCTGGAGATGCGCAAGGAATTGCACTTCCCGCATTCCCTTGGGCTGCTTTATTCGGCATTTACCGCCTACACTGGGTTCAAGGTGAACTCGGGCGAATACAAAGTGATGGGGCTCGCGCCCTATGGGGATGCAAAATTCGCCAATCTCATTTTCGATAACTTAATGGATCTCAAGCCGGATGGCACCTTCCATCTGGATCAATCCTTTTTCGATTACTGCACTGGCCTGCGCATGACCAACGACAAGTTCGATGCGCTTTTCGGCGGGCGGGCACGCAAGCCAGAGGAACCCCTTGAGCAGAGGCACATGGATCTCGCGGCTTCGATCCAGGCGGTGACCGAGGAAGTCGTGCTGAGGCTCACGCGTTCGATCGCGGCCGAGACCGGCGCCGAGAACCTGTGCCTCGCCGGAGGCGTTGCCCTTAACTGCGTTGCAAACGGCAAGGTGCTGCGCGACGGCAAATTCAAGCGCGTCTGGATCCAGCCGGCGGCTGGGGATGCCGGTGGTGCGCTCGGGGCGGCACTCGCCGCCTACCACCTTCATAAGGACCAGCCCCGGCGTCTCGACAATGAGCTGGATGGCATGAGGGGTGCTTATCTCGGACCGTGCTACGATGACGACGAATGCGCGCGCCGACTCGAGCAGGCGGGGGCCTGCTTCGCGCGGCTTGGCGACCAGCAAGCGATCGAACGCGCCGCGAGCGACCTCGCCGACGGAAAGGGGCTAGGCTGGTTTCAGGGCCGCATGGAATTCGGGCCTCGCGCTCTCGGCAACCGCTCCATCATTGCCGATGCTCGTTCATCGTCCATGCAATCGGCGCTCAATCTCAAGATCAAATATCGTGAATCTTTCCGTCCGTTCGCGCCTGCGGTCCTTCGCGAAGACGTGTCTGACTGGTTCGAGCTCGACACCGACAGCCCATACATGCTCCTGGTTGCCGATGTCGCAGGACGCCGACGGCGCGCGGTGGTAGCCGAAGAACGGGCACGGTTCGGCATTGACAAGCTCAACGTGCCACGCTCGGAAATTCCGGCAGTAACACACGTCGATTACTCGGCGCGGATCCAGACGGTTCACGCCGAGACGAACCCGCGCTTCCACGCCCTACTATCGGCCTTCAAACAAAAGACCGGCTGCCCCGTTCTGGTCAACACCAGCTTCAACGTTCGGGGAGAGCCGATCGTACGTACGCCCGAAGATGCCTTTCACTGCTTCATGGGTACGGAGCTTGACGCGCTTGCGGTCGGCAATCTCTATCTCCTCAAGAGCGAGCAGAACCCCGCACTCAAGCTCGACTACAAAAACGCGTTCGATCT
>JBIOXP010000475.1:0-3730 GCA_044869705.1 Binatia bacterium
CAGTCGATGGTTTCCAGTTGCGGCACATAGCCGATTCTCTCGAGGGCCGAGCGGGTGAGCGGCCGGCCGCGCAGGAGAACTGTTCCCGAAGAGGTCGGCACCATGCCGAGAATTATGCGCAGGAGCGTCGTCTTGCCGCCGCCGTTGGGACCGACGATCGCTATGAATTGTCCCGGCCAGATTTTCAAGGACACGTTTTCCAGTGCCACCGTCGCGCCATAGCGGCTATTTACCTGCGCGAGTTCGACGAGTGGTAAGCCCGCGGCCTTGTGCCAGAGGCGCTCCTCGGAATCAGAAACGTGCAGGCTGTGGGGGTCGCCGGGATGATGATCGTGCGGATTGGCCATGCTCAGTCTTTTCTTCGGTAGTCGGCGTGAGCACCGGCGACCGGCGTCGGATCGACGGTTTTGAACACCTCGGCGGAGCCGCCAAGCGCTTCGAACATAATCGTCATGTTCTCGAGCATCATGCCGATGTAAGAATGACGCGGATCGCCCGGCTTCCCGGGGAGTTCGTCGTCTCTCAGCTTGTCTATATAGCGGCTTTTGGCTTCGCGCGCGATCTGTTCCAGCACCGGGCTCGGAAAAACCTCCGAGCCAAAAACCGCCGGAACTTTCTCTCTACGGATCTGGTCAATGAGCCGCATGACTTCCTTAGGGCTCGGATCGGCAAAGTCGGAAGGCTGCACGGCGCCAATCACCTGAAAGCCGTACCGCCGCGCAAAATAAGGCCACGAGTCGTGATACGTCAGCAGCCTACGGTTATTGGGTGGTATGGTCTGGATCGCCGCTTTGATCGCCTCATCGAGCGCTTCGATCTTTTTGATGAATTGCGCCGCATTCTGTTCGTAGGCGTCTTTATTCTTCGGGTCGACCCGGACTAATTCGTCACGCACGAGAGTCGCGTAGCGCATGGCGTATTCCGGGTTCAGCCAGAGGTGGGGATTGGGATGGCCTTGCTCTTTGGGAAAGCTGAAATCGTAAATGTAATCCGACTCCTTGATCGTTTTGTCGCCGAGGGAATACGTCACCGTGCCTTGTTTCAGATTTGCCTGGGCAAGCTTTTGCGTCGGTGTTTCCAGATCCAGGCCGTTGAAAATGATCAGGTCGGCGCCGTTCAGCAATTTGCTATCGGAAGGAATCGGCTCGAACGTATGCGAGTTGGTGCCTTCGGGAATAATGCCGGTGACGTTCGCTTTATCCCCGGTGACATTCTCGACAATGCTCGTTATCGGAGCCACAGTGGTCACAATGGTTAGCTTTGCCGGATCCCGGCGCGCGCCGCTCGACGGCTTTTCGCGGCAGCCCGCGATCGTCAGCAACGCGCAGCAAGTCAGAAACAGCATCCATCGCCTGCGCATCATTTACCTATCCCTGAAACCACCAAAGACCGCACGGTTCTCGCCGCGCCAGAAGATTTTCACCCGCTTGAAGCCGGCGTCGCGCAGAAACTCTAATTGTTTTTCCCACGGCGGCTTCGGCCGATCGAAGTTCAAAAAACA
This sequence comes from Binatia bacterium, assembly GCA_044869705.1. Classification (GTDB taxonomy): domain Bacteria; phylum Desulfobacterota; class Binatia; order UBA9968; family UBA9968; genus DP-20. The sequence goes on from JBIOXP010000475.1 coordinate 1,502, forward strand.
GCCGCCGGGTTTCACCAGCGGAAACACATCGCTATAAATGCGCTCGACGATCTTTGGATCGCGCACGTTATGGATTGCGATCGATGAAACGATCGCTTCGAACTGGCCGTCGATCTGTTTCGTCCAGCCCAACTTGCTGAAGTCGCAGATCGCATAGGCGAATCTGCCTGCGAGAGATTTCATTCGCTGCTTGCCGAGGTTGGCCATTTCTTCTGAGCCGTCCTGGCAAATGGCCGTCGCCTTGGGAAATCGTTCAAGCAAGGACATGGTCAACGCGCCATAGCCGGCGCCGACATCCAGTATTCTGATCGGCAGATTTTTCTCATATGGAATCGTATCCGCGAGCAAGCGAAACGCTTCCTCGCGGTCCTTTTCTTTCGGATCCTGGCCCGCCGCCCATTTCGACACGTATTCTCTTGAATCCCACTGATGGTGGTCGTGGCTATGGGAAGGATTGGATGCGTTTGCCATCTGAGTTCTCCTCTCGTTTACCTCTGTAAGCGAAAACGATAAACATAATTAAACTCTGCGGCGACGTTTTGTCCGTCTTTTTGCGCGGGTTCGAAGCGCGACTGCTTGACCGCTTTCAGAGCTTCTTGATCAAACTCAGCGCCGCTGCTTCCGACGATCTCGGCTCGGCTGACATTGCCTTCGGAATCGACGGTGATTTTTAACGTCACGTCGCCTTGCATGCCCATTTTGAGCGCCAATGGCGGATAAACTGGGCGTACGCTCTGAATCGGTTTGGCTAGGCGGTTGGTGCGTAGTGGGCCAGTCTGAACCGGCGGTCCGGGTGTCCCGCTGCCGCGGCCAAGACCTGCGACGGCGTTGCCGCCTCCACCGCCGCTTCCAGGACCCGACACGAGACCGGCCTGGCTCTCGGGAGAAAACGCGCTCGTACCTGCCGGGGCGCCGCCGTTTGTTTCAGCTCCGTTCTCGGGCTCGGGCTGAATCGGCTGCGCAGGCACTTTGCTCTCGGCGGGTTTTATCGGTTCGTCCTTGGGCGTCGCCGGCGCCGGCAACGGTCGGACGGGAGCTGGCCGCTTGACCGGCAGTTGCGGCTCGGGTTTTCTTTTTTCGATCGGCCGGGGAAGGTCGCGCGGTGCCGTTTGTTCCTGCTGTTGTTGCGGCGGGGATTCCAGTAGCATTACCGGGATCGAATTCGGCACGGAGAGCGTGGTTCGGTGACTCAGCGCCGCGACGAGCACGAGGGCGGTGAGGTGAATCGCGATGGACGCGGCCAGCGATGGCGCAAAAAAATCTGCATACAAACCATTTGCGCGTGCTTTGCCGATCGATCGAATTTGCAACGAACTGTTCATAACACGCGATCAAGCCAGCCGTCGGGTTTTTATCGGCGTTCGCAGAAGAATCAACAAGCTCATGGCGAGCAGATACGAAGTCGATATCAAGGTGAACGCGGGGCCGAAGCCGTAGTGCGTCATCACTCCGCCGGTGATCACCGTCCAAAACGGAATCGAAATAAAACCGATAAAGTAATAAAGGCTAAAAGCGGCGTCGAAGAGATCTTCGCCGACCAGATCGGCGAGCAAAGCCTGAGTCAAAGTCTGGCGCGATGTGACGGCCGCGCCGTAGACGATGAGATTGATGAAGAGTCCCGCCGAGACCTCCCGCTGCCAGGCAAGCCACAGCGTGCAGAGCGCCGACATCAGCAAAGATGCCTGAATCACCAGCTTGCGATCGAACCGGTCCGAGATCCAGCCCCAGATAAATGGCCCGATCAAGCTGCCGACTTGAATGAAGGTAAATAAAAACGCTCCATAGGTGATCGTCAGATTAAAGTCGTGAACGAAATGGGGAATGATATAAACTTCATTGATGTCCTGTCCGCGTCCGGCTGCGCCGGCCATAAAAACCAGCGAGACCAGCAGAATATTTTTGTCCTTGAAGCAGGTTTTGTACGCTTGCCATCCTGCGGGCACGAGCCGGGATTTTGATTCGTCCGGAGTTGCCGTGCGCAAGCTGTCCCGGAATACAAAACAAACCATTCCCACCACGGTTGTGATGACGCCAACCAACCAAAAAACCGCGCGCCAGCTGATTTGCGTCAGTAACACGGCTGCCAGCAAAGGCGCCACGAGACTGCCGATCTGTCCCGCTGTGGAGTGAAACGCTAAAATGCGTCCGCGCGCGCTGGCGTAGTGACTTGCGAGCATGCTTGACCCGACTGGGTGTTGCGGACTGGAGCCGATGCCGCCGATCAATCGC
>JBIOXP010000476.1:0-18780 GCA_044869705.1 Binatia bacterium
CCCTCAAGGCCAATCTTGCGTTGGGCAAGGAACAGTGTTCATCCGACGAGCTGGCGCGGGCTACAGCGATCGCGAGATTGGATCGCGATCTGGAGATTTTTCCTCTCGGGCTGGACACGGTGGTGGGTGAGCGCGGCGTGACGCTTTCCGGGGGTCAAAAACAGCGGGCGACTCTGGCGCGCGCGCTGGTGATGGATCCGCCGGTACTGATTCTCGACGATTGCCTCTCCAGTGTCGATGCCCAGACCGAGGCTGAGATTCTGCACGGAATGCGCGCGATCCTGAAAGAAAAAACCTGCCTCATTATCTCGCATCGAATTTCCGCGGTCAGAGAGACCGACGAGATTCTGGTCCTCGAGGACGGAGCGATCATCGAGCGCGGCAATCACGACGAACTGATCCGGCGCGGCGGCGTCTATGCCGAGCTGTGGCAACAGCAGCGTTTAAGCGAGGAGCTGGAACAGATCTAGATGACCGAAGCGATCGAACAAGAGGAAGTCCTCGGCAAGGCCTACGATCTCCGCCTGATCCGCCGGTTGTGGCAGTTTATTCTTCCCTATAAACGACTCTTTTTGTTGAGCCTGCTGCTTTTGCCGCTGCAGCAAGCCTTCGGCCTGGCTCAGCCCTACCTGATGAAAGTCGGCATCGATCGGTACATCGCGAGCAAGGATCTCTGGGGCTTGCAAAACGTCATGCTGCTGTTCTTGGCCGCACTGATCGGTGAAACCCTCACGGTGTTTGCTCAGTACTACTTTTCCATGCTGGTGGCGCAGCGCTGTCTCGCAGACCTGCGCGTGGCGATTTTTTCCCACGTGCAGAAGCTGCCGACGAGCTACTTCGACCACAATCCGGTCGGCCGGCTGGTCACGCGCATGACCACCGATGTCGACGTGCTGCAGGAGATGTTCGCAGCGGGCGTGATCACGCTGGCGTCCGATTTCGTGATGGTCGTTTGGATCGTCGGGATCATGCTCTACCTCGATATCGAGCTGGCGCTGGTTTCGCTCGCCTTAATCCCGCCCATGGCGCTGGCGATCAATTTTTTTCGCGTCAAAGCACGCCGCACGTATCGTCAAATCCGCGTGCGCATCGCCCGCATCAATGCTTATCTCGGCGAGGCAATTTCCGGGATGACCGTGATCCAGCTATTCGCGCGCGAACCAAAAACCTATCGCGAATTCGAAGCGCTCAACGCCGATCATCGCGATGCCTATCATCTGTCCAACTTGTATGAAGCCGGGCTCTATTCAATGGTCGAAGCGGCGGGTTCCGTCAGCGTGGGTCTGCTGCTTTGGTACGGCGGCGGCGAGGTGCTGCACGGCATTATCGGCATCGGCACGCTGGTCGCGTTTAACGAATACCTCCATCGCTTTTTCGTTCCGCTCCGCGATTTCAGTCAGAAGTATACGGTCATGCAATCGGCGATGGCTTCAGCCGAAAGAATCTTTCACCTGCTCGACACGCCGGTCGATATTGCCAATCGGAGAACGGCGCAAATACCCAAACCGTTTCGCGGCGAAGTGGTGTTCGACCGGGTTTGGTTTCATTACAAAGCCGGAGAGCCGGTATTGAAGAATGTCTCTTTGCGCATCGAGCCCGGCGAGAAAGTCGCTGTCGTGGGCGCCACCGGGTCGGGTAAAACGACAACCATCAAATTGCTCAATCGCCTGTACGATATTCAGAAGGGTTCGATCAAAGTCAGTGGTGTCGATGTCAGGGATTGGGACTTGCGGGCGCTGCGACGCCACATCGGCGTGGTGCTGCAGGACGTATTTCTCTTTTCCGGCGACGTGCGCGCCAACCTCGCGTTGGGAAATCCGTCGATTCCGCTGGAACAGATTCGAGAGGCAGCTGAAATCGCCAACGCCGATAGCTTTATTCGCCGGCTGCCGGACGGCTATGCGGCGCAAGTGCGCGAGCGCGGCAGCAACTTTTCCGGCGGGCAGCGCCAGCTTTTGTCCCTGGCGCGCGTGCTGGTCTACCAACCGGAAATTTTGGTCATGGACGAGGCGACCTCGAGTATCGACACCGAAACCGAAGCGTTGATCCAGGACGCTCTTGAAAAGGTGATGCGCGCTCGCACTTGTCTGCTGATTGCACACCGGCTATCGACGATCCGCAATGCCGATCGAATCATCGTGCTCCACCACGGCGAGGTCCGCGAGGTGGGTAGCCACGCCGAGTTGATGGAGCAGCAGGGGATCTATTACCGTTTGTACCAGCTGCAATACGAGCGAGAGGAGTTGAAGCTCGCGGCTCATGACGTCCCGGCCAAGCTTCTGGCGTGAATGTCTGTGTTTCCGAGGCGATTTAGTCGTTCTTTTCGGGTCGGTTGTCTCCTGCGGCGGAGATTCAAACCCTTTTTCTGGCTGTGCGCGCTGAGCGTGGTGATCGCGGCGGTCCTTCCCGGCTGTTCGCCTTTGTACGTGCTGCGGGCCGCTTACGAAGAGGGAAAAATTCTCTGGCGTCGCGAGCCGATCACCGACTTCATCGATAAAGCTCAGGTGCAGGGGGATACTCAGGAAAAACTCAGGCTCGTCCTCGCCGTGCGCAAATACGCACGCGATGTGCTGAAATTCAATGTGGGCGGCAGCTACGCGAGCTACTCGCGGGTAGACCGGCCTGATTTGACCTACATTGTCATGGCGGCGCCGGAGACGGAGCTGCGACCTTATACCTGGTGGTTTTTGATCGTCGGCAATGTCCCCTATAAAGGTTTTTTTTCGCGCGATGAGGCGGAAGCCGAAATCGCCCGCTTGAAAGCCCAGGGTTATGACACGACGCTGCGCACCTCCGCCGCGTTCAGCACGCTGGGATGGTTCGACGATCCGCTGTTATCGCACTTGCTGCGCTACGACAAAGCGATTTTAACCGAGATTGTTTTTCATGAGCTGTTTCATAACACGCTTTACATCAAAGGCGCGGGTGCTTTTAACGAAAGCTCGGCTAACTTCGTCGGCCATCGCGCGGCGATTGATTTCTTCCGCGCCCGATTCGGCGCCTCCAGCCCGGAATATGCGCGCGCGGTGCAGATTTGGAACGAGGAGCGTGAATTTGGTCACTTTATCGACGAGGTGGCGCAAACGCTGCGCGAGCTCTACAGCCGCAAAATTTCACGCGAGGCGAAGATCCGATTGCGCGAGCAAGTCTTTGCGCGCAGCAAAGAGGAATGGCAGCGCCGGATCGCTGATCGTCCGAACCACACCTTCCGCGGCTTCGGCCAGCGACCGCTAAACAATGCGGTGCTGATGCACTACTTGGTCTACCTCAAAGACCTCGATATGTTCGAATCGCTTTACGACGCCTGTGGACAGGATCTCGGGCGTACCATCGACACCTTGCGCAAAGCCGTAGACAAGCGCCGCGATCCGTTCGAGGCCGTGCGTCAATGGCTCGACAAAAACCGGCAACAAACGGCGGCGATTGCAGACTAGTCTGACGTACCAGCGCTTATCCGCTGAGTTCCACTTGCGTCCAAAGTGGTCTTGAAAATGCCTCCGCAGGAGCGGCATCAACTTCCTCTTTATCAAAGCGGATTGAGGGGGATTTGATTACGCTGTACGTGGAAAAATCTCCCCTGATCCTCTTTTTCAAAGAGGGGAATCAAAACTGGATTAAATAGAGAACTAAACTCGACAGTTTACAAGACTGCAGAAGCAACATGCTGCAAGAAATTCGATTACAAAATTATAATTGCGCTTTGCGCCTGAAATTTTTTTAAAAGGGAATTTTCCGCGGCTTGCTGGTACCGGTCTTCGAAAAGCGGCTATCGACTCTACAAAGATGCCGCGACGGCTTTGAACCTGCGAATCGCCTCGATGTGGGCCGCCGGCGAACTTAGATTGGCTTTCATCGTATTGAAGCTCGCGTGGGTGGCGCCAAGAGACTGCCAAGCTTGCAATTCTCCGCGCCAAGCTGCTTCGGAGCCGGAGCCGTGGGAAATCCTTCCTTCTATGCCGACGGTTTCGGGCTCTCTGCCGGCCTCGCGCGCATAGTTCCGGACCTTCTCGATTGCGGCGCGACATTTGTCGTCGGGATTCATAAGTGGAAACCAGCCGTCGCCTAATCTTGCGAGGCGGCGAAGTGCGCGCTCGTCTGTGCCTCCAAACCAGATCGGGATCGGGCGCTGAACGGGCAATGGATTGATACCGGCGTCGGTGACCGTATGCCATCGGTCTTTGAAGGTGACCAATTCCCGGGTCCAAAGCTGGCGCAACAGTTCGACCTGCTCCTCGGATCGCCTCCCGCGGTTTTTGAAGTCTTGACCCAAGGCTTCGTATTCGACTGGATTCCAGCCGATGCCGATGCCGAGACGCAGCCGACCGCCGCTGAGCACGTCCACTGCGGCGGCCTGTTTGGCGACAAGGACCGTCTGCCGCTGCGGCAGGATAACGATGCCGGTGGTGAGCTCGATCGTTTTCGTCAACCCGGCGAGATAGCCAAACAGAACCAGCGGCTCGTGAAAGCTGTCTAAATAGTTGTAGGGCGGCTGCCAGCCTGGACGACTGGCGAGATTGGCGCCAATCACGTGATCGTAGACTAGGATATGGCTATACCCAAGCGCTTCTGCAGTCTGGGCGTAGTCCTTTATAACAGCGGGATCACTGCCGATTTCGGTTTGTGGAAATACTACGCCTAAGCGCATTTTGGCCCTCCTTTTCGCCATTAGGTCGAGCAGCGATTCTTAGGGTTTTCGTGGGCTTACGGGCAACCCTTGCTTTTGGCTGAAAGCGTACGCACATTTCAGACTATATACCTATAGAAAGGCAAAAGAAGCTTGACTTAAGCTTTTTGCTACCTAGGATGAGCGGTAGCTAAACGGAGGGGATATGAACCGTTTACGTACAACGATTCTGCTGGCGGCGTTAACCGCGCTTGTGGTCTGGATCGGACAGATGTTCGGCGGCCCAAATGGCGCGGTGATCGCGCTCGTGTTTGCCGGCGTCATGAATTTCTTCAGTTACTGGTTTAGCGACAAGATCGTGCTCAAGATGTACGGGGCCCAAGAGATTTCGCAGAACGATGACGCGGAGCTGTTTGAGATCGTGCGCGAGCTCACCGTCAAAGCGGGTTTGCCGATGCCGCGGGTCTATATCATTCCGGAAGAAACGCCGAACGCGTTTGCGACCGGGCGCAATCCTGAACACGCCGCGGTTGCGGTGACCCAGGGAATTCGGCGGATTCTCAACAGACGCGAGCTTGCCGCGGTTTTGGGCCACGAGCTCAGCCATGTGAAGCATCGCGATATTCTTGTTAGCAGCATCGCCGCTACTCTCGCGGGCGCCATCAGTTACCTCGCGCAAATGGCGCAGTGGGCCGCGATCTTTGGCGGCGGCAGCCGCGACCGTGAGGAGGGGGGCGGCAACATCTTCGGACTGTTGTTCATGATGATCGTCGCGCCGATCGCTGCAATGTTGATTCAAATGGCCGTGTCCCGTTCGCGCGAGTATATGGCCGATGAAGGCGGCGCCAAAATTACGGCCGACCCACTGTCTCTGGCGAGCGCGCTACGCAAGCTCCATATGGGCGTACAAAACATTCCGATGGAAGTGAACAGCGCCACCGCGACATCGACCGCCCACCTGTTCATTGTCAACCCACTGAGCGGCCGCAGTTTAGCGGGTCTTTTCAGCACCCACCCGCCCATGGAAGAGCGTATCGCCCGCCTCGAGGCGATGGCCAAAGACATGAGCTACATGCGCCGTTAAACGCTACGTCTGATTGTTGACAAATAGGGGCCACCGGCGGTCGCCCCTATTTTTTTTCGCGACCGGAGAGAATTTTTTCTTCCAGCCAGCCGGAAAGATCGGATAGGTTTCTCGCGCTGATTTCGTGACCCATACTGTATTCGCGATAACTCAGCGGCACCTGCAATTGCCGCAGTATTTCCACCGAGCTTCTTGCGCGATCGACTTGGATCGTCTGATCTTCCGTCCCGTGCTGCACCAGAATCGGCAGTGACTGCACCGCGGCATTGATCTCGATTCGCGATAGCAGCTCTTTTGGCAGCCAGCTGCTCAACACCGCAAGCGCTCTGAACCGTTCGGGATGCGCGAGCGCGAGGCTGTAAGCCATGACACCACCCTGGCTGAAACCGAGGATGCCGAATTTCTGCGCATCGATGGGATAAGATTGAGCACATTCGTCAATAAACACTTCTAAGCTTCGGCGCGAGCTCAGGATCGCATCGATATCCGGCGGAGCACCACCCATGGTCATCGGGTACCAGGCATACCCGACGCTCTCCGGCCCAATCGGTGTTTCGAGCGGCGCCTGCGGGCAAATGACCATGAATCTACCGCTGCAGAGGTAGGGCGCGAGTCCTAGGAGATCGAACGCATTGGCGCCGCGCCCGTGCAGCGTCAACAGAGCGGGAAAGGGACCCCGACCGCTAGGCTGATATGTCGTATGAATGAGCTCCATGATGATCCCGATATGTTTTCAGTCTCTTAAGTGCTCGAGACGCTTGATGCCGATGCGCAATGAAACGAGCACGACCGATGCGGTCACCCCGGCGACAGCGATGATCGCCGGTGCCAGGGTGCCGGCCGGCGGCTCGGCGATCCGCGCACGGTGCAACGAAGCTAGCGTCAATTGGTAAACCGGCCAGGCCTCGATCATCACGGCAACGGCGATGAACGCGACGCTCAGAATCATTGCCATCGCGCCGCCGAAGCTCGTCGGGATTTCCGCGGCATTCTCGTAGTTGAAGTTAGGGTACAGCGCGCCGAGGCCGATGCCAATACCCGTGATGCCAAAGGTCATCAAAGAGACTGTCATCAAAGAGATCACCATCATCCACGACGGCACATGAAGCAGCAGGTTACTCGAGAATATCAGTAATTCGCCGAGCAGCAGCAGGGGCACAAAAACCAGCCAAAACTTGCTCCATATTAAAGCTCTGAGCGGCACCGGCGCGCTCTGCAAAATCCAGAAGGCTCTGCCTTCCAGGCTAATGGCGGGAAACGCAAAACGGACTGCGACGGCGCTCAGCACAAAGCCGGCGAGCGCGAGATTGGCAAACGCAACCACGATGCGCAGAGTTCCGGCGGGCATCGGCGAACGTTCCAGGGGGAGAACTTTGAAATTGTATAAATAGACGACGATCAGAGCGAGCAGGAGAAAGAGCTGCGACCACTGAGTGGTGTCGCGCATGAATGTCTTGATGTCCTTGACCATCATCGCGCCGATGTGCCTGGGAAATAGGCCTGTCAGGCCATTCAGAAGCCAGTCATACCAGGGAAAATTCCGCCGGCCCTGTCGAGTTTCCTGCGCCTTGGACCAGCCATCGAAATACATGATCCCCGAAATCCATGAAGCCGCTATCGGAAGAAACAGCGCATAGCTCGCCAGAAGAGCAAAGGAAAAGCCCTGGGCCGTTTCGCGATTGAACAAACTCCCAGCGAGGATTTCCGCCGACCAACTGCTCGGCAGAAATGGCGACGACGGCGTCTCCATGGCGCTCAAAAATTGCATGAAGTTGCCGAACGATTCCGGTTCGACGAGGCGTTCGGGTTGCGCGAAGCGAAAGAGGAAATACATGACGAGAAAGCCGATCAAACCGATAAAGAAAAGCACGTCGCGAATCCTTTTTGCGGGCAGGAAATAGACCAGGAAGTGAGTGATGAGAATCCCGACGGCTGCCGGAATCACCAGAAACAGCGGCATGATCAGAATAATCCAGACATAGAGAAGCCAGCTCCCGCCGAAAACCGAGCCATAGGCGGCGAATATCGGCACGCTGAAGAACAGGACCATCCACGAAGAGTTGACCGTGGTTTGGATCAGGCGGGCGAAAAAAAACTTCTCGCGGGAAACCGGCGCCCCATGAAGCAGCTCGAGATCGCGTGCAAGGAAGAACGTCGAGAGGGACGCCACGAGATTGCTGAACAAGAGCATGGACAAAAAGGTCAACAGAATGATGAGCAGCAGCTGATAGGCCAATGCGGGGCCGAGCTCGTAGACGGTTTCAAAGTAACGCAGCACGCGGCGAATGACCCAGTACGTTCCCAGCCAGAAGCCCGCGGCGAGGGCGACGAGCACAACTCGGCGCGACCACGAGCCGCTACCACGAGAGAGAGAATTTTTCCAGGAGAGCCACAAGGGCGAGAGCAGCAAGACTACGGTGCTCATAAACTGGGTGGGGCAATCTGCTCGCGCGTGAGCTCGAGAAAGACGCTTTCGAGATTACTGTGATTTCCGTCGGATTGACGTTGAAGCTCGACCATCGTGCCGCAAGCGATCAATTTGCCTTGGCGAATGATACCGATCCGATCACAGATCTCCTCCGCCGTGTCGATGCTGTGGGTCGATAGAAATATCGTAACCCCATCTCGCGCCAGCGCGCGAAACAGATCTTTCAGCGTGCGCGCGCCGCGCGGGTCCATGCCCACCATCGGTTCATCGACGATGAGTATCCGCGGGCGGTGAAGCAATGCCGCGCAGACCACCAGCCGCTGTTTCATGCCGTGGGAGTAACCCTCGACCAGCTCATGCTCCCATGGGCTCAGCTCCATGTGCTCCAGCAGTTCCGCGATGCGTCGTTCGAGCTTGGCGGGACCGATGCAATGCAGCTTGCCGACGAAGCGTAAAAATTCTCCGCCGGTAAGCTTCTCGTAAATGAACGGCCGGTCGGGAATAAAGCCGGCAACGGCTTTGGCCGCTTGAGCTTCGGTAACGACGTCGTGTCCGTCGAGGAGCACTCGTCCGGAAGTCGCTTTCAATATTCCCATCATGACGCGAATCGTCGTGGTCTTGCCTGCGCCGTTCGGACCAAGAAAGCCGAATATCTGCCCCGCGGGGATTTCAAGGCTAAGCCCGTTGAGAGCGGCCAGTTTGCCATAGCGCTTGGTGAGATCGATGAGCTGAATCATAGAAATTTTAGATTTTCGATTTTGGATTTTGGATTGAAGAACTTACACGATTTCGATCTTGGTTCTCGATTTCGTCGAGTCCGTCATTCCCGCATGCTTTTGGCGGGAATCCAGGTTAATCCGGACTGGACCCCGATTATTACCCTCGGGGGTGACGCACTTGGATACAACAACAAACTAAAAATCGTACTGAGCGAACTCCAACTGGCAAATTCAAGACGCGACTGAGCTCCGATAATCGAAAATCCAAAATCTAAAATCCCTAGAGGATCTCGATTTTCAAGTTGCCGATGAGCGGCAGAATTTCGATCTGTCGGTCGATCTCGCCTTCCAAAAATTTCACATGGGTGACGTCGGCGGGAAATTGATTAAGCACCGAGTCAAGCGATATCCAATCGCCGAGCCAGACCTCCGACCAAGCATGGTAATAAAACGCGCCGCGCAGATACACGACACCGACGACAGTTTTGGCGGGTATCCCGGCAGCGCGCGCCAATGCATTGAACAGCACCGTGTGCTCGTTGCAATCGCCGCTTCTGGTTTGAAGAACTTCCAGAGCATTGGGGATACTGACCGTCGGCTGTTTGGCGATTTCGTTATAGACCCAGTCCTTGATCTTGATCGCGGCGCGGTAACCATCCCTCTCGCCATTTAAAATCCGTGCGGCGAGGGCCTGTATTTTCGGGTGATCGGCCTGGACAAACGGCGTGGGCTGCAAGTAAGAGGCTAAGCGCGTGTCGCGCACTGGAATTTTCGCGAGACTGAGCTCATTTAAATCTTCGCGCCGAATCTCCAGTTGATCCTGTATGAGTTTCTGCCGTCCGCCATTGAGCCTAAAATTGGCGAGGTTGACGCCGCCGAGCTTTAGCCGGAGCACGCGTTGGATTTGTGGATCGGTTAACTGGGTCGCAACCGGAACCGCTGTTTGGGCAATCAGATCCAGTGACACCGAGCGCGCGGGAAGGCTTTTTGCTGTGTTCATCTCTTGACGTACGATGGAAAATCCGGCGGGCGACTCTTCTTTAAGCGTCCGCCCTTGACCGTCCACCCAGGAAAGCACTGAGATGCCGCGAAAGCTCTGGCGCAGCCGGATCGCGGGCTCGGTGCGATCCTCGATCCGAAGCTGTTCCCGACCCTCGATCACGACCGTCGTCACCTGTTCGGATAAGGTAGACGGATCGAACGTGGAAAAAAGAAATTTCTTCCCGGTCTCGAGCTGCTGTGTCACCACGTAGGGTTTCAGCGCAGCGAGTAGATAGGGCGCCTGGCGCAAGCTCAGTTCGCGATTTGACTGATGGCCGCCGGAGTCGAGGGTCAGCTGGAGCCTGTTGCCGTTCATCTGGCCGCGAGCGCTAAACCGGATTTCTTTTGACCGAAGCTCGAAGGCAAATCTTTCCAGGATCCAATCGTCGTTGGCCTCCATTTCGAGCTCGGTCATGGTGGGCTGAACTGTGCCCAGCATGTTCAAATTCATCGTCGAGCGATCGTGGAGTTTGTAACCGTTGGTCTTGGGTGTGATCACCTGCGAGGCGAAGCCGATCTTTTCGCCGCGATAGAACACGCCCCACCACTCCTCGAGGGTTTCAGCTAATTTTTCCGTGCTCCTTAACGTGATGCCGGATGGCGGCGCCGCGAGTTGGCGCTTGACGAGCAGAAAGTTCATCACGCACCAGAAGCCGACGATGGCCGCGATAATGGATCGCTTCACAATCATGCAGTGGAGCATATATGGTAAAGGCAAAGCCCGAGTCGTTCAAATAAAATCCCAATGGCAGAGCTTCAGAGTCCCGCGTTTGAGGTGAGATTTGCCGCCGACATCATGCTCGGCCGGCTGGCGAAATGGCTGCGCATTATTGGCGAAGATGTGATTTACGGCGCGCACTTAACGGGTTATGGCCTGATCCGTGCGGCTCGGCTGGAAAAACGGCTGATTCTCACGCGCGACGGGAGCTTGAAAAATAAACAACCGCCGCCGCTGTTGTATCTGCAAAGCGATCATTACCGCGACCAGCTCAAGCAGGTGATTCGCGACTGCGGCTTAAGCGTGGGAAAACGCCTGTTCACGCGCTGCCTCTGCTGCAACACGCTGCTTCAAAGCAGGACGAAAGACAGCATCGAAAAACTGGTGCCGGCATACGTTTTTTCGACGCAGGAAAGATTTTTTTGGTGTGCTACTTGCCGGCGCATTTACTGGCCGGCGACGCATCACCGGAATATGCTCGAGGAAATCAAGAGCTTACAAATCGGGTAATCTGGAAATGCATGTTTTCGTATGATACAAAACCGCTGTTTACCTCCTTTCCCCGGTAGCTCAGTCGGTAGAGCAGTTGGCTGTTAACCAATTGGTCGGGGGTTCGAGTCCCTCCCGGGGAGCCAGTTTATCCGCCGCCGTTGGACGCGCATTCCGCCGCGCCGCCAAGGTCGCGCGCAAGACCGCCCGCATGCACGGCACGCCCATCTATATTTGGAAGGACGGCAGAGTCGGCGCCGAAAAACCGTAGCTGTCGGCTTCTGCGCCTCCTCGCAGCCTGCTGCAATTCGATCGAGGAGCTAGTAAACGCGTTGCCCAACTTGCCGAATACCCAAATCGTCAACGCGTGTGAGTGGCTCGGAATCTGCGCGATCAATCGGCGCGGAAGCTCGTTCGGTCTCTGATGTGAAACTGCTAGAGTTTGATGACCTTGACCCAGTCGTTGCTGGCGTTCCGAATGTAACCCAACGATTCGAGAACCTCTCGCCATCCTGGGTTGGAAATAAATCCGACGTCAATGCTGACACTCTTCAGGCCGTTAAAGCCCGCGACATCTACGGCTGCGTCTTCGAACTCACGGACCATTTTGTATCCTTTGCCCTGGCCGCGCTCGAGTTCTTTGAGCACCGTCATCTTGGAGCGCTTGATGGCGAGGCGCGTCCCTTCGCGGGCGACCTCTACCTCGAGAAATTCCACGCCTTCGACGACGATTTTCCGCGACCCGCCCACCGCGAGCAATTCCTCCATCTCGGCAGTCAATTTTTTCATTGCCGCGCTCGCGGCTTGCCGACCCGCCAGTCTGGCAGCGCCGCTCTCGACCGCGACCGTGGGGCCTTTCGACCATGCACCGCCGCCCATGCCGGCGATCACACCGGTGACTTTAACGCCGAACTCGGCGACAAATCGGGTCTGCTCGACGTAGCGCCGCTCCGAATCGAGCAGTATTTTGCACAGCACCGGAGCGGTAAGGGCATTCACGTGCGAGGGCACGATGCGCCCGCTCTCGCCGTGCGCATAAAAATTCACGGGCTGGTAGAAGCGCTTCTGGATCTCGGCGAACGTCGTATTGCCAGGAAGATTTTCCAGATTGGCTTCACGGATATAGCCGCTACCACCGTCTTTTGGATTGTGAAACAGACGAAAACCTTCCCGCGGTGTGTGATAGTCCACCTCCTGAAATGGCGGCTTGATCCATTTCGACGTTAATCCCAGGTCGAGGACTGAACCGTCGCGATAGTGGATTCTCGCCAGCTCGGCGGTAAAGAAATTGACCTCTTTTATATTGTTGTCGAAGTAATTCTCATGGCTGGTCATTCGCCCCCAGAAGGCGCCGGGTTCACGCGAAGGGGATTCCGTCTGCTCGCCCGCTGGTTTTTCATCGGGGCTTCGCTGGATGCGCGCCACGCGCGCGCCGCTGCCGCTCGCGCCGAACTGCTGCACGACGTGAGTCAGCTCATGGCCGAGCAATCGGCGGCCGCTCTCGCTTCCGGGCTGATACTGGCCGTGTCCAAAAACCACATTCGGCCCCAGAGTGAACGCGCGGGCATGAACCGATCGCGCGGCGGCATCGGCCTGAACATCGGTATAGAGGCGGACGCCTTCCAGATCCGCCCCGAGCCGCGGCTCGAAAAATTCACGCGTGTCTCGATCGAGCGGCTGTCCGGGACTGCTCAATACTCCATGCACGGCCGGCAAAGCGCCGGTCGCTTCGAATCCACCCGAGTCGACACGATTCGCCTGCAAGCGCTCGTGCTGCCGCTGTGGTTGTTCAATTTGAGGGGAGCCGACTATCTGCTCTGCGATGCGATCGGCTTCCCGCTCATCGCTATCGCCGGGAGCGCTGATCCTGAGCCGGGATTCGCTCGTCTCGGAACGCAGCAACCGCTGAGTCGCGAGATTGCCGGCGGGTTGGGAGGGCAGATCGTAAGAGGGTGGGTAACTTTTATTCTTCGGCTTTGGATTGGCAAAGCTCCGGAGAAAGTCGGCATCCTTCTGTAGTTCCGCCAATGAGCCGTTCATGGCTCTTTCTACTATGCGTATAGGTTTTCATACAACGGCAATGAATCAGAGCGAGAGGTTGCGCCTGCCGCGGAGTTCACCGGAAAGACCGCTAACAGTCGCAGCCAGAATTCGTGGATGGCTCAGTCGATATACCCGAGCACCTTACGCAGCACGGCCGTGATGAATTCGGGCCTGGTGTAGCTGTCGTAATAGGCCTGCCAGATGAGCTGACCGATCATCGCCTGGCGCGCCGGGTACCTGCGCAGTTCTCTATCCGATCGTCTGGATTGCGCCGAGCGCGCTTCTAAACGCGGGCGGATCAATCTGAGCGCCGCCCTGCATCAGGGAACCGGTTAGTATTCGGCGCCGATCGTGAAGCCGGTAAAAAATAGTTTCTGCGTTTCAGGTTTGCTCGTGTCGATGCGCGTGCCCGCGGCGATGTCGAGACCGATAAAGATATTCAATGAATGCTCTTTTTCCAGCCCGCCGCTGTAGCGCAGTGAGAAACCGCCTCCCGCATAGAGCCCGGTCTCTTTGGTTGCGCCTGACTGAAACGCTCCTTTGCCAAATTCGCCGAACGCGCCATATTGCACTCCACGCGATCCCGGAACCGCGCCGCGGAGAAATCCCGCCTTGAGTCCGAACGTATAAAGGACTTGGTCATCAGGCGTGAGCTGTGGAAGGAAACGCGCCTGACCGCCGAGAAGAAGCCGCCACTTGCCCAGCCTACCCAATGGTATTCCGGCGTCCAGACTCAAACTCAAAGCGAGGTCGCCGCGGCCGAGATAGCCATATCCAATGGAAAGTGAAGGGGTCAGGAGCGCGGAGGGGAGATCGCGCGGCGGCAGCGGCGTTTGGATCGGCCAGTCGAGCTTCCATTTAGGATCGCGCAATTCCGAATGGAAAGTGTTTTTCTCCACGTCAGTCCAGCTCTTGGTGGTAAACTCGACGAGCCTTTCGAGATAGGCGTTGACGTCCTGGCATTCGCAGCGGCAGCGCATGGCTTTGAGAATGCCGGCAATAGTCTCACCGTGCTTGGAGGGTTGCGTGAGCTTGTACTTGAACCAATTATCCAACTCGACCCGCCGGTCGTGCCAGGATTTTTTCGCTTGAGCCTGGAAAACCACCGGGAACTCACTCATGATCGCCCCAAGCTCGCTCAGCTCACGGGAAACGTCGTCG
Source organism: Binatia bacterium (assembly GCA_044869705.1). Taxonomy (GTDB): domain Bacteria; phylum Desulfobacterota; class Binatia; order UBA9968; family UBA9968; genus DP-20. The sequence continues at coordinate 14,308 of JBIOXP010000476.1, forward strand.
AATTCACACGCCTCCGGACGCGGCGCGGTCTTCGGAAACTGTTTGCGAAAGCGCACGTGCTCAAGCTCATGTGTAACTGTCTCGAGCGTGTCCGCAAACCACTCTTCCCGATCCTCGCCGCCAATCTTTTTTGTGCCGCTGTTGTAGCGCGCCGCCTGTTTTTCCAGGCGATCGGGAATGAAGACGCACCGGTCGCCTGGTAGCGCCGGCTTGAACGCGGTGCATTTCTTGACATAAGCGGCGACGCCCTTGGAGATCGCCTTGTCGACAAAAACGCCATCGGCGAGGTCGAACCCGGCCGGGGCGCGCGGGCGGAAAGTCTTTTCGAATTCTGTCGCTCTCCGGGCGTGTCCATCGGCGGTGCACGCCGGATCGGGCGGCACCTTGCTGCAAAGCTCATCGCGGATCTCTCGTGGCGTCTTGGTTTCTTCTTCTTCGGCTTTTTCTTTCTCCGCGCGCTTGACGGATTTATTGAAATGCTCCGACGAACCCTTGACGTTCGAACCCGGCAGGTCTCCTTCCTCGGCGGGCTCGCATTCCGGATCGGTGCTGCACGCGCGCTGCAGCATCGGTTGAAATGCCGCCGACGATTGCTGCACGAAGTGAGTCAGCTCATGCGCGAGCAATTTCTGACCGGCGCTGGTTTCCGGCGCGTACTGGCCTGACCCGAACACGATGTCGCGGCCCACGGTGTAGGCAAGCGCGTTCACCGAGCGCGCGGAGGCCGCCGCTCGCTCATCGGTATGCACGCGCACCGGGCTCAAATCGGCCCCGAATCGCGGCTCCATCAGCGCGCGTGTTTCAGGATTGAGCGGTTCGCCGCCATCGAAACTGTGAACCCGATTTGCCGGAGTCGATGCGCCTGCCGTGCTCGCCGAAGATTCGGTTTTTCTTTGAACCATTGCGTTCGGCTCGGCCTCACATGCTGGACAAGGCGGCGCACCGGCTGCACAGCTTGCGCACTTTCGCGCCACCACCGGCTCGGTCGTCCGCGTGATCACATCCGCCATCCGATCGGCTTCCTCTTCGTACGGATCGCCCGGTTGACTGATCGCAAGCTTGGGCCGTATCACTCCAGAACGAAGCAGCCTCTGCATGGCGAGATTTCCTGCAGTGTGAATCGGAAGACCGAATGACGGTCTTTGATCTTTTTCAGATGAGTTTCGATGACGGGTTCGAACGTGAGGCTCGCGCGTCTTCTCTACGACTCTAAAGGGGCCGTCCATAGCCTTTTAACCTTACGATGTCCCGCTATTCGAGCACTAGTTTTCAGGGCACCTTACGCATACACTCGTCTCCGATCAATTCGCGAGTCTCAAGCTACAGGCGGGCACGGGGGCGAGCCAAAAAACGTAAAGGTTTGATACGGCGCGATCCACATATCCGGACAGTCCTCGGGAGCGATGTTGATCCGATCCGAGTTATGGGTGAAGACCATCAGTTCGGTTGCCGTCATCGAAATGATGGCGACAGGGATTGTACCGCTGCACTCGGCTTCCTGGCCTTCGAAAGCGATCCACATCGTAACCACATCGCCTTCCTTCACCCCTGGCGGCAAACCGGCGCAAACAATCGGAGCCCTTGCCGCAGGTGGGGTCTTGGGATCGCGATCGGCGATGATTTCCCATTCCTTCCACTCACCGACCTCACGATTTCCATTGCAGGCGTCAATGGGGCCGGCGCGAAATTTGAGGTGCATGTGGATCTCCTCGGCGAGGGGACTATATTCAAAGCCGGGGCGGTCCTTGCCTTCGTATGTACAACCGTCTTGGCGGTCGGGCACGAACCTGTCGAATACGGCTTGAGGGTTTGTCGGCGTCTTTATTCCTTCCCTGTTTACCCTAAGGAAAGGCCGCGCCGCATCTTTTGTCAGCCGTCTGACATTCTTCCCTGTGCGCGCCCTGGCTAAATTTTCGTCGTACCGGTGGCCATAGGGATCAGGGCCGTCTTCCTGCATCACGTTGGGATGGAGCACTTTCCCCCAAGCTATAACGTGCCGCTGCCGCGTCACCGTACCCGTTTCGTCGTCACGCTCGAAGAAGCCGCTGACATACTGCCGGTATTCGCCGCAATTACAGTCGCAGTAGGGGCTCTTGTCGGGGCTTTCCTGCTCGAAAACAACCTTCATGTCGAAGGGATAATACACAAACGGCAGAGTCGTATCTATGAACTTCTCGCCCTCCGGAAGCTCTGTAGATACGGGGCATGCCTTTCGCGCTTTTTCCTTCGGCTCTTCGGGCGGCTCAGGCTTGTGCCGGCACAGCGACGGGAACAGCAGACATAAAATTCCAGTCAGGGTAGGGAGTCCGGGAAGACAGAGCGTCGGGTTCCTCAGGATCGCCGATGCGCCGATGCAAACGAGGATCGGGCACACCCAGGCGGGTAGATCGGAACACGACGGCCAATCGATGCCGTCGCCGTCGCCATCGCCATCCCCCCCGAGACAGAGCGCAGGGTTGCTGAGGCAAAGACAGATCGTGGGTGCCAAGTCGCAGAGCGATGGCCAATCAACGGCTTTGGGTGAAAGGACAATGTCCACTCGCCGGTTGCGCGAACGGCCTTCAAGCGTGCCATTGGCCGCCACCGGCTGATCCTCGCCAAACCAGGTGTCAGGGACGTCAGCCGGCACGCCCAATGCAGCGCGCGCCGCAAGAACCCGATTTTTCGAGAGCGGGACATTAACCTTTTCATCATCGCCGGTAGAGTCCGCATGGCCGCTCACCGCGATGCCCAGCTTGCCGCCGGAGGCTTTGATCAGCTTTGAGATCACGAGCAGTACGGTGAGGTGCTCTTTCTTCAAGGTGGCCCGATCGATAGCGAAATTGTAGATGCTAATCGTCGGCGGGCTCATTACAACTGTCACTTCGCCCGGTGACGTCACCGAGAGCCGGATCTCCTCGCCGCGAGTTGGCCCGGGTGACGGCGCTCTCGGCTGGCGCTGAATGACATCCGTTCGCGAATCTGACATTGGTGAAACGCCTACTGACGTTTCCAGCGTCGGGTGGCGAGCACTATCAGTCGCATGATTTGCCGTTCGGTGCGCCGATCAGCACCGCCCTGCTGCAGAACATGGGTCAACTCATGGGCAAGTAGCCGGCTTCCATCGCGCGTCGCCGGTGCGAACCGATCTGCCCCAAACACGATGTCGTGTCCGACCGTGTAGGCTGCGGCGTTTATCTCCCGCGCCGACTGCCCGGCGGCGGCATCAGAATGCACCCGCACGCCGGAAAAATCCTGCCCGAAGCGCTGCTCCATGAAGTTGCGGGTCGTGACATCAAGGGGTTCGCCGGATGAGCGCAATACATGATCCACGGATGGAACTGACGTCTGTCCCAAGCCGCTCGGCCCTAAGCTCTTGGTTTGTAGAAGTTCCTGGCCCGTCTGCTCGGCCTGACAACTCGAGCACGACCCGCCGCAGGCGCAAGCCCGCTGCAACTGCGCCTCAGGCATGCGCATGACCCGATCGGCGATGTTATCCGCTTCCTGTTCGTAGGGATCGTTGGGGTGGCTGATTGAAAGCTTGGGCTGGATCAATCGAGAATTGAACAATCGTTGAACGGCGAGGTTTCCGGCGGATTGCTGAACTGTAACGAATCCAAAAGCCGGTTGTGAATTGCCGGCCGCGGCCGGACCGGCTATCCCACGAGCGCGCTCCGGTGAATCGCGTCCTGTGCTTTTTTCGACTGAGGCTGTTGCAGCTTCCACTGTCTGCTACTCATCACGCGCCGTTGGCGATCAGTTCATGGTACTGCTTGAATTCCATCGGTGAAGCGATTTTGCCCTGCTTCATCATCTGACGCGACATCGCGATCACCAGATGCTTCATTTCGAGCTGTTTTCCGTCCTGCGCCGCGAGGAACGCGGCCTCGAGCGCAACATTGCGGATATCGCCGCCGGCGATCGGGAACTGTTTGGCAAGAAATTTGAAGTCCACATCTTCTCCGAGCGGCACGGCGGCCGGGAACATGCCGCGCCATAGCTTCTCGCGATGTGTTTCATCGGGAAGCGGAAACTCGATGACGTAGTGCATGCGCCGCGCGAAGGCGAGATCGATATTCTTGCTCAAGTTGCTCGCCAGAATCACAACGCCTTCGTATTCTTCGATTTTTTGCAGCAGATACGCGACTTCGATGTTGGCGTAGCGATCATGCGCGTCGTTCACTTCCGAGCGCTTGCCGAAGAGCGCGTCCGCCTCATCGAAAAACAGGATCGCGTTGCTTGACTGGGCGGCGTGAAAGATGCGGTCGAGATTTTTCTCGGTCTCGCCGATGTATTTGCTGACGATACCCGAGAGATCGATTTTGTAGAGATCGAGACCGAGATCCGCCGCGATTACTCCAGCGGTCATGGTTTTCCCGGTGCCTGAAGCTCCAGAGAAGAGGATTTTGAGGCCCAGGCCGGTCGCAATGCGCTGATCGAATCCCCACTCTGAATACACCACGTGCCGATGGCGGATCGCCGCGGCGATTTCTT
>JBIOXP010000477.1:0-14478 GCA_044869705.1 Binatia bacterium
CGACCGATCATTTTTGCCCTGCGGTGCTCCGGCCATCGCGTCACGTCGTGGTCAGCCAAATGGATCGTGCCGCCATCCACCGGAAAGCTGCCCGCAACCGCGTTGAGCAAAGTCGATTTGCCCGATCCGTTGGTGCCGATGACGATCACCCAGGAACCCTCGTCGATGGCGAGGTCGACACCGCACAGCGCTTGCACTTCGTTCGACGTTCCGGGATTGAACGTCTTGCAAATATTTTTCAGCTCAAGCATTGAGCACCGATTCCGGCTGCGCTCCGGTTACCGGCTTGACGGCGCGCCGCTTTTTTTCCAGATTGGCCAGAATCCGCGGCAGAATCAGCGCGACGAAAACAAACCCGGCGGTGATCAGTTTGAGATCGTTGGGATCGAGGCCCCAACGCAAGGCGATCGCGACCAGCAAGCGGAAGAGAACCGATCCCATCACAGCGCCCGTGAACGCGAGTCCCAAACTTCCCGGCCCCACCAACGCTTCGCCGATGATGACGCTCGCGAGTCCCCAGACCACCATACCGATACCCATCTGCACATCGGCAAAACCCTGGTATTGCGCCAGCAGCGCTCCCGAGAGCGCGATTAGTCCGTTGGAGATCGCCAGGCCGAGCACGGTCATGCTTTCCACGTTCGCTCCGAGCGCGCGGATCATCTGAGAATTGTCGCCGGTCGCCCGCATTGCGGTGCCGAGATTCGTCCGAAAAAAAACATAAAGCGCGAGGCCGATGAGCGCGACGATGGCAAAAGCCATCGACAACATCGAAATGTCGCGCATGCCGACCGGCCATCCGCCGAGGTTGAGATCGCCGGTTGAGCCTGCCAGCAGGCTTCCCGCCCGTTCGGCATAAGTCCCCAGGGTGCTTTCGGAAAGCAAGGGCACATTGCTCTTGCCCATGACGTGAAGATTGACGGAATAAAGCGCCGTCATCACGAGAATGCCCGCAAGCAGCGCCTGGATTTTGAAATGAGTATTAAGGATGCCGGTGATGGTGCCCGCAAGCACGCCTCCGGCAAATGCAGCGCCAGTTGCTAAAAACGGATCGACGCCCTTCACCAGCAACACGGCGCAGAGCGCTGCGCCGAAAGTGATCGATCCGTCGGCCGTAATATCCGGAAAGTGAAAGATGCGAAAGGTGATAAAGACGCCGAGGGCGAGCAGCGACAAAATCAACCCGATCGTCAAGGCGCCGATCAACAATGCCATGGGTCATTTCTCCACGGAAATTTCTGCAATCGAGCCGATCCAGCAGGCGCCGCGAACGAATTCGCTCTGGCCGGCGCCCGATTCACGTTCGTCGTTGAGCAAGTGCAAGACTCCCTCCAGGGTCTCCACTTCGAACAACCTTCTGGCCGCCTCCGTGAGATTCGTTTCGCCTTTCTTGAGCGGATGGTATGAAAAGGAGGCGGCATGAAAGTGACCGGCGAGGTCGCAGCCTTTTGCCAACGGTCGGACGATTGGATTCAAAGGCGAGCTTGGGCTCGTTGTCGCGACCCCGACCACGAACGCCAGTGAGCTCGCGTAGGCGCGCTCAGCGGTGAATGAAAGCCATTGGCGGATCTGTGGATGCTCGAAAGCGGGCTCAGGCGACGCTTCGAGCGCGGGCGAACGGCGCAGGGCCGCGCCCATGAGCCCCGCCGATTCGGCGATCATGGCGACGGCAATGGCATCGTTCCCCGCTATGTCGCGACACGCTTCCACGATCTCCCGCAACGTCAATGGAAGTGAATTTTCCCTGCTTTCGAAGTAAACGACTTTTGAAAAATCGCCCACGCACGTGAGGCCGTAAAGAACTTGCAACCGCGGCACGAAATCACGGGTGGACAGAATATAATCGGGGACGTTGCTGCCGTCCGTCGGCAGATACGCTGCAACGCCGCCTGCCGCCAAAAACTCACCAAAACGCGACTTGCAGTCGTCGAAATTTTTGCCGAATGCGCCCAGACCGATCCCCAGCATTTCGTGACCAAATCGCAACTCCTGACAGTGCTGGCGGTGGAATTGACATCTACTCAGCATCTCGGGAGAGCCGATGGCGCGCACCGTCATGGTAGTGGAATGGCTTTCGAGAATCTCGAACCGCGCATTGCCGCGCGTGAAAGTCTCCGCTCGCCTCGGCTCGGCAATCACAACATCGCCGCTTGACGCTTTCTCTAACAGCAGCTCGACCAATCCGGCCAATTCCAACACCGATTGCACCGCTTCGGAGGGTTCCGTTACGGAAAATGTCCCGTGGATGTCTTTGAGTTGCTTATAGGCCTGGAACAATACTCGGATGCCGGCGGAGCTGACGTACTCCACCGCTTTCATATTGAGCCGGATGGAGCGTGCGCCCTCGCGCAACACCTCAGCCACTTCATCTCCCAAATGGCCGGCCCAATAGGCGTCGAGCCGGCCCCTCGCCTTCAACTCGAAAGTGTTGTCCAACCGCTGTCGTGTGATTTCCATCGCTATTGACTGATGACCTCTTCGGCTTTTTTTACGAGCGCGGGTGGAATCGTCAAGCCAATGTGCCGCGCGGCTTTGGCATTCAAAACCAGTTTCGTTTTGCTGTAGGGAATAAACGGAATTTTGCCGGGGTTTTCGCCGCGCATGACGCGAGCGGCCAACAAACCGGCTTCTCTTCCCGCATCACCGTAGTCGCGCGCCAGGACGACCGCGGCGCCATAGCGGGCCTGAGAGGATTGGAAAGCAAAGATCGGCAGTTTCGCTTTGTTGGCGGCTGCGGCGATACTCGGAAAAGCAGCGGCCGTGAGATTTCCCGGAATCTGGCAAATCACATCGATGCGCTGACTGGTCAAAGCCAGCGCGGCGTCGGCGACGTCGGCGCTCGTGTTGGCCGCCAGAGCGACGACCTTGAAGTTAAGTTTTCGCGCTGCCTCATTCAGTTGCTCGCGATGGTAAACCATGTTGACTTCCGCCGGCACAAATAAAGTTCCGAGCGACCGCGCATCCGGCCGCACCTGGCGAATGAGCTCGAGCATCTCGGCATAAGCGGCAGTGTTGTAGACCCCGGCCACGTTGGGCAGATGATCCTCATCGCTGCGCCCGGCTCCCGCAGCCACTGCGTTAGCCAGATACGCAAAAACGATGGGCTTTCCCGCCGCCCGTTTGAGCGCGGCCTGCAGTGTCGGCGTCGACAGCGTGATCAAGAGGTCCGCACCCTCGGTGATCGCGGCATCCACCAAGCTATTCACCGTTGCCATGTCGCCCTGCGCATTGCGAACGTCGACAGTGTAATCCCGCCCCTCTTTCAAGCCGGATTCGCGCAGGCCCGCGCGCACCCCTTCTTCCGATTCTTCCACGTCTTGGACGTTGTTGTATTCGACGATTCGCACTTTCCACTTTTTTGCGAGCGGGCTTTGACTTTTATCGGCCGCGCGGCGCGGCGCCGTCTTGGCGCGTACTCCGGTTTCGTTCACCAGAATATCCGCGCTGGCAGCGATGTCGTCCGGGATACGCCAGGGATCCTTCAACCCGTTCACGGCCAGTTGGTTGACCACCAGCCGCCTCGGCGAGAAATCACGCACGGGTATCTGCGCCGGATCGGCGCCGCGAATGATGTCCACCGCCAGTTTTCCCGTGAGTTTACCGATTTCATGAAAATTGGCGCCGAGATCGAATATCGTACCGCGCTGGGGATCGCCGGGAGAAATACCGAAAACCGGAATGCGCGCCTTTTTCGCGGCGCTCAGGACCGAGTTCAAGGCAGAAAGGATCGTATTGTCTCCGGGTACCCACAACGCCTGGGCCCCTCGAGCGGCGAGCGAGCTGGCCGCCTCAAGAACGGCGGATGTATTATCGACGTGCGTTTCCAAAAGGTCGATTTGTAATTCCTCCGCGGCCTTGCGCGCCTGGCCGACGAACCCTACGGAATTCGACTCCGCCGGATTCCAAGCTACGCCCACGGTTTTGAGACGCGGAAACATTTGACGCGCGAGCTGAAAAGCTTGGTCCACCGGAAGAGGAATGCCCGTGCCGACGAAATGGCGCGGGTGATCCAATGGTGCATCGCGTCTAAGCCCGACCCCCGCCGCAAAAGGATCAGCGACCAAACCAAAGACGTGAATGGCCTTGCCCCTCGTGTTCGCCTTGGCCACCGCCTGCATCGCCGGTGTGCTGAAGGTCATGACCATATCGAACGCCCCATCGGTGACTTGCCGCGCGATCGCATTCAGCGTTGCCATGTCGCCTTCGGCGTTGTATTGGCGCAGCACGATATTTTGCCCATCGATGAAACCATTCTCGCGCAAGGTCTCGAGCGCCCCCTCGAGACCTTCCTGGAGCACGGGTTGAGAGGACAAGAGCAAAATCGCGAGCTGGGGAATTCGCTCTGCCGCGGGTCTTCGCTGATGCCAATCCGAAGCCAGCAAGAGCACCGCTGTCAGAACAATGAGGGAGAAGCCCAAGGATAACCGCGCAATAACCGAACGCATGGAGTCTTATGTCCATGCTATTTTTCGCCGACGCTGTCAATGAAAACGCTGATCAAAAGATTCAGCCCCATTCCTGCCGAGTGCGACGCGGCAACGAATGAACGTTAAGCGCAGCGAACCGATTTTTTGGCCTATGTGTCGATAAGAAAACTAGGTTAGACGCACAGCTGGAAGAAGCAGCTCCACAACGGACGGGGCTGGCATGTAGGTGAAACGGCAATTTGCGAATCGGAAAAGTCGCTCGTACAAGCGCTAAGGCAGTCTTGAGGCAACTCGACGTTCATTAGCACGATTGGTCAAATCACAGCCGTGCCGAATGCCCGAACGAGAGGCACTCCGGCATCGGCTGCGATTGATACTTATTTCGGCGTTTCTGCGTTAATGCACGTCGACGTAAGCGAACATGCCGCCGTTAAAATGATTGCGAACGTTGCAAATCACCAGGTACCTACCTGGCCCCGGAAAGGATACCGATTCCACTCGATTTCGTGCGTTCGACGGATCGGTCGTAACAGGCAAAAGGTCCGGTCCCGGTCCTCCCGCCGGCACGATTCCTGAATAAAATTGGTTGTTCTTGTCGTCGATAAATGTACCGGATCCAGGGACGACCACATCATCGTCTGTTTTACCAGGATTATAGATCACGATTTGATGAAACCCTGCCACTACAAAATTCACGACACCATTGTCTTTCAATTTGATCTTATCTGGGATGACTACGTTATTCGCTGCAGTACCCGCCGTATTTAATCCTCGGCCAAAAGTGACTGTGACGCTTAGCTGATTATCGTCTGCTGCATTCACCGCGGCCGTGCCCACGACTAAGCTAAAAGTGCACACTGCCCCGATAATCGATATGCTTCTCGAGAGTTTCATGTATCTATTCTTCTCCTTCTGAAATTTCGCGGAACAAAGTAACCTTCCTGTGGTTCATAGAACCGCACGTGACGACGTTTTAGGCTTCGCCGTACGGCGGCCCTCTCGGTGACCCGCTTGCCGGATTAATGAGCGACACGGGAGAATCCAGTCTAATCAGTGTTTTTCCGTCTCCGGCAGCAACACATTCTGCAAGGCCGTTTCCAGTTCTCCCGCGGTCACGAGTCCTTCGAACTTAGCACGGATAATTCCTCCGCCATCGACGATAAAAATCCAAGGCTCCGATTCGAGGCGCCACTCTTCGATCGTCGCAAAGACTTTCTTTGTGGCGAAATCCTGCCAAATCTCTTGGTGTGAGAAGACGACCCGTTTGCTGTAAGTCGGCAGCAGGGCGCGGACGATATCCACGACCGGCCCGCACATACGGCTGGTGCAAAACTGCGGCGTCGCGAATACGATGAGCTGCGGCTTCCCCGACGCAATGGCATCGGCGATTCGTATTTGATGCAGCCGAGGATCGGGCCGCTCGCTCGTGTCGATCTGCCGCAGATTCCCGACGTCGCGGGCGATGAGATTGCGGCTCCGAGGCGCGGCGCTGCCTATTGCCGGCGTCGTGGGTACTTCGCGAACGATGAGCGTAAGTCGCGCCGTCTCGGACGAGCCGTCCGCTTGCCGCGTTACGAGCTCGACGCCCCAATTCCCGGCCCGCGGAAAATTGACATGGGCTACGTATAGACCGCGTATCTCGGTCGCGTCATCGTGGACATGTCGGCTACCATCGGCGTGACGATGAACTTTTTTTCCCGCACCCGGGTTTGCCACCGGCCGAAATGGCGCATTGGTTTCGGCTGTGAGATGCGCCTCGGTTCCCTGCAAGTCGAACAACCGAACGAGTACGTCCGCCTGTTCGATGAGTTTGCCTTGTTTTGCAAGGCCGAAAACGAAACGATTTTGCCCAACGATGAGCTCGGACGTCGTAATCAGCGGCTGAAGAGCATCATCCGCACCGACAGCGAGATAACCGCCGCCTATACTTTGAATCGCGACCTGGATGACCGCGGCAAAAATGATGAAGAGGCTCAGCCGCTTCATCGGCGGACCTCGCCTGTTGGAGTACGAATCATTTCAAAAAAAATAGCTGCGGCAGAAGTCGTACATATTGCCGCAACGCGTTCGAGGAAACGAAAGGCGTACACTATCAATGACAGTGCCTGTGCGTCAATCAAAAATCGCGGGTTCGCAAAAATTACCGACTGATTTTCTGATCATCTGTGGCGGCACGCGCGTCAATGCGAGAGCGCAGTGCGTGGCGTCAATTTGAGTGAATGAATCCGATTAGACCGACGGGACGACGAGTAACGAGATCGTCCGGGCTCCACCTTACCGCACATCGCCATCCATTAATACGTGCATCGCCGATATCGGTCCGCATCCTTCAGCAGCTAACCTGGTGAGCTGTTGAGAACTGGGGAACGCTTCGGACCAAATGCGATTATTTTCCGGCGCTGGGCGCGGAGATCTCGGCTGCGGGTTCGAAACGGCCGCCGAGATGCTTTGCCAGAAACTCCTCCGCTTTGGCGTAGAAATGAAACTTGTTGGCAGGCAGAAACAAGCTGTGACCTTCGTCTTCATAGGTAAAATATTCCACGGGTTTGTTTGCGCTACGCATGGCTTGGACCATCTGCTCGCTCTCGGCCGCCACGACGCGTACGTCATTGGCGCCGTGAGATATCAAAATAGGCGCTTTGATTTGATCGACGAAAAAAACCGGAGAGCGTGATTTGAGCATTTCTTGGTCTTTGTCCGGGTCGCCGACGCGGCGCAATCGCTGCGCTCTGGCCGCTGACCAGTAGAGCGGGACGGATTTTTCGGATGTGATCAGATTGCTGATCCCGACGCGGCTGACGCCTGCCGCAAATGTCTCGGGAGTCAAGGTCATGCCCACGAGAGCGGCATAACCGCCATAGGAAGCACCCATGATGGCGATCCGCTTCGGATCCGCGATTTTTTGTTCGACCAGCCAATTCACGCCGTCGATCAAATCATCGTGCATTTTGCCGCCCCATTCTTTGTAGCTCGCCAGCAAAAACTTCCTGCCATAGCCGGTGGATCCGCGATAGTTCACCTGCAGCACGGCGTAACCGCGATTTGCGAGCCACTGCACGATATCGTCATAGCCCCACCGATCGCGCAGCCAAGGCCCGCCGTGAACCAAAAGAACCGTGGGCAGTTTTTCCGGCGCAATTCCGACCGGGGTGGTGAGATAGCCATGAATCGTGAGTCCGTCGCGCGATCGATAAGAGATCGGCCGGATTTTGGCGAGCTGATTGGCTTGCAGTCTGGGTCGCTCACTGAAAAGAAAATCCGTTGTCTTCGCGGCGCGGTCGTAAAGATAGTATTGAATCGGCTCATCGTCGGCTTCATAGGAAACGATCCAGTAGCGGTCTTGCAGATCCCGCCGTCCCAGGCTGCGAGACGGAATGAGCGGCGAATAATAGGGATAATGCACGACGCTGAATTCTCCGTGTCCGAGCTTTGCCAAGACTTCGAAGTCGCCTGCCAGGGCCGGGTCCAGGACTTGCCATTGCAACTTGTCTCTATAGACAGACACGGCCTGGATCTCTCGTGTCCTCGGGTGGATAAAGATGTCCTCGACATCGTAATTCGGATCTTCGAAAAAAACCGTTTCCTGGCGCGTCTGAAGATTCAACGCGAAAAGCGCCCCGGTATCTCCATTCGGCGTGACTCCACGCAAGTAGAGGAGGTTCTCATCGTTCGCAAATCCGTAAACTCCGCCGGGTTCGGCAGTTTGCCAACGCCGTACTACTTTCCATGGTCGGCGCTCGCTCTCGCGCGTCAGCACACCACCGGTGGTGATAACGGTATTGATGCGCAGATTACGGTCGGCTATCCACCAGCGCTGATTGCCGTTGTTGCGATGAATCAAGAGCGTCTCACCGGTATCGATCTGCAAACGATAAATGTCGTAGTACCGGCGATTCCGTAAGTTCATTCCGATAAGGAGAATGTTTGGATGGCGTGGATCGATGGCGGCGAGAAATGCCTGTACGCCTTTGTACGGCGTCAGGTTGCTGATCTTTCCGGAATCCACATCGACCGCGTGGATCTGCCAGTTTTCGTCGCCGTTGGTGTCCTGCGCATAAAGCAAGTGCCGGTTGTAGTAGGCCCACGTATAATAACGCAGGCCGCGCTTGGTCTCGTGAGTGAGTTGACGCGGGTCTTGTCCCCTCAACCCGCCGATCCAGACTTGCAGCACGTTGTTCGTATCGGGCGCTAGAAAGGCCAGATGCCTTGCGTCCGGCGAGATTTGTGGATCAGCGCGCTCGGGGTTGTCGAAAAAGATCTGACGCGGAATGAGAGCCGGAACCTGCGCGGAGCAGCCGGCCAGCAGGAGCGCGAGCATGACAAGCGCGTAAACGAATTTCACAGCCCCTCCTTTTTCGGCGGCCACTAGGAGCAACGTTTACGCACGCGCATCGGGCTCTGTCATGACGCAGGCGCATGAACGACCTGTCACCTTATCCGACACCGACTGAGCGAAGCAAACGAAAGTCCCGCCGAAGTACGGATCGGGAGTCCTGAACTCAAGAGCTCCGACCCATTCACGTCTATAGATACCGGAGCCCCTCGAGCGTGGTGCGATCCCATTTCGCCAAATCTGCCGCGGCTTCATAGGTTGTTTGAAGAAAGTCGAGAAGAACATCGTCCGGTGATTGGGCATTGCGGACTTCGTCGTAGGGGAGAACAAACTCCCGCAGATCGCTGCTGTAGAACGCGGCCGCAGGCCGGACCGGCGCTTGGGCGAACCCTTCCGGTTCCGGATAAGCGTAGGAATAATACGCGGGATAGGCGATCGGGCCGCCGCCGGGCCAAAATCCGCAGCTGCTCACCTCGTGCGAATAAGCTTCGCGCGCGACTCGATCCGGCAGATTGGGAACGCCGCCGGGATGGGGCGGAGCTAGGCGGCCGGAAAATCGCGTCACTGCCAAATCAGGAGCGCCCCAGAAAAAATGCACCGGGCTCGACTTACCGACGAAGCGCGCGCGAAAAATCTTGAAGATGCGATCGCTTTGCAACAGCACGCGCCAGAAACGATTGGCGTACTCCGGATCGTAGGACGCGTGGATTTCGTCCTGTTCGAATGGGATGGGGTTTTCGATCTCGTTGGGCTTTGGGTCGATCCGCACTTTCAGATCTAGCGTTATCATTTCGTCCATGAGACGCCGGTAAAACACCGCGACCGACTGCCGCTCGAGCGGAAAAGCCGCTCCGGCGCCGCGATCGTGCTGGATCCTGAGCTCGTGCTCGACAAAGTCAAACTCGATCTGAAAGGCGTGGCTGCCGTAGGGAATCGATCCCGTTGTCAGCCCTCTTGGCGTCACATACAAAGTCACGTGCCAAGAATGATTCGTCCACGGAGTCTGGGCGAGGCGAATCTTGCCGACGATCTGCGTCCATAGATGAAGCGTCGCGTAAGTATCGTTCCACGCCTCGAGCCGGAGACTCGGCCATCTATCGTCGGCCGATAGCTTGGATTCGGTCATGATTCTCTCCTGAGCAGATATTGTGCGTTCGGTGACCATCGTCGAAAAAACGAATCGGCAGGCCTGATCTCAAAGACTACCGACCTTTATCACGTTTATCACATCCGAGCCGGTGAGTTCCGTGTCGAGCACCGCGCTTGGCTTCTTGTATAAAATCGGACGCTTCAGTAATAAAGGGCAGGTTTCGGTATTACATCGGCGGGAGGAAACGTGAAACGGGAAGTCGCGGCAGAGATCGTCGATTCTCTTAAACAGGCCGGGGTTGATTTCGTAGCAAGCTTGACAGAAGCGAATCTCCATGACCTGGTGATCGCCCTGGGCGAAGATCCGGCTATTCATCATGTCCCGGTGACGCGCGAGGAAGAAGGCATCGGGATCTGCGCCGGCGCATATCTGGGCGGCAGAAAGCCGGCCATGGTGATGATGAACGCCGGTTTTCTCTTGTCCGCGAATGCGTTAGCCACCGTCTGTATTCATCCCGGTATACCGGTCTTGATGTTGATCGGGCACAGCGGCGGCGTCGGCGAGGAAAACGCCGGCCATGCCGCGGTCGGTAGTCTGACCGAACCGATACTGCAAGCCATGCACATTGTGTACGAGAAAGTCGGCCGCTTCGAAGAAATTCGTCCAACCATTCGCGATAGTCAGATCCTGGCGCGCTCCTCACGCCGGCCGACCGCCCTTCTCTTAAACAAACAAGCCTTGAGGTAGTGCGATGAAAAGATACGATTGTCTGAAAGCGATCGCGCCGCACTTTGGTGAAGAACTGGTGGTTACGAATCTGGGCGCGGTGCGCCACGAGTGGCAGGCGCTGCGGCCTCACCCCGGCAATTATCACTTGCAGAATCTCGGCCTCACCTCTTCCATGGCGCTTGGCTTGGCTCTGGCGCTGCCCCACCGCAAAGTGGTGGCCTTCGACGGCGACGGCTCCTTGTTGCTAAATCTCGGCAGCCTCGCAACGATCGCGAATCAGCATCCCAAGAATCTCATTCATGTGGTCTTCGACAACGAATGCTACGAGTCCTCGCGCGGCGCGCCGACGGCAACGGCCGGCCAAGCCGATCTTGCGGCGATTGCGCGCGGAGCCGGTTTCGCCAACGTCGCGACCGCGAACACTGTGGCCGAATTCGAACAGGGATTCTTGCGCGCTTTGAAGACCGACGATCTTTGTTTTATCCTAGCCAAGGTCGCGGCCGGAGCGGGCGATGTTCCGGCGGCGGCGTTGGACTCGGCGGAAAACAAATACCTGTTCGTGCGCTACATCGAAAAGTCCGAGAACCTGAAAATTCTCACCTCGACGCTGTCCCGTGCCAGCGAGCCGCGCCGTTAACTGATGCGGCGAATCCGGCGTGAACGATTCACGTTCATTGTGATGCCTCTTTCATCCTTCACAATCGCCGCTATGACGATCGCGCTGCCGCCAAGCCCATCGAGAGTCAACTAACAAAGCGGTACTAAAATGCGTTTCGGCATGCAATTCTATCCCTTGCCCGCGGCTCCTGAGACGGCGGCATACGCGAGGCGGGCGATGTCTCAACATCCGTTCGCTCGGCTCTGGGTTCCGGATCATCTCACCCATGAGAATCCGTTCGTGACATTGGCAGCGATCATCGCTGAAACACCCGCCCATGTCGGCACGTCGGTCACCAACCCGGTTTGCCGGACGCCGGTTGACCTCGCCTCCAGTTTCAGCGCCTTAGCCCATCTGGCCGGTGATCGGAGTGTCACGGCAGGGATCGGCGCGGGCTCCTCGTCCTCGGACATGATTCGTAAGCAGCACCGGGTCGGCATGTTGCGCGAGATGATTTTGTTTCTTCGCGAAATGTTCGCCGGGCGCCGCATCAAGTGGGAAGAATTTCCTGGCCTAGCCGACTTCTTTCGTCTTGATCCGGCCGCCGAGGCGTTCTTGCGCGTGCCGCCCAAGCGGCCGCCGGAAATTTTTGTCGCCGCCGCCGGCCCGCTAACGAGCAAAATCGCCGGCGACCTCGGCGACGGCATTATCCTGAGCAACCTCTCTTTTCCGACCGCGTTGATCCGAAAAGGCGCTCTGGCGCAAGCTTTCGACAATTTGCACCCGCGCCGTATCCCTTTTACCAAAGTACTGCACTTGCACGTGTCGGTGTCGCGCGACGGCAACGCGGCGCGGCGATTCTGCCGGCGCATGGCGGTTAACGGTTTGATCGGCGCTCACTTGCTGAACCAACGGCTGCTCGAGCTGCCGGTGCCCGCCGCGACCCGGGCGGCCATCAAAGACGGCCATCGGCAGGGCAAGACCATTGAAGAGCTCGACCCGCTGATCAGCGAGCGCACGATCGAAGATAGCGGCATCGTCATCGCGGGAACGCCGGCGGAGTGCCTCGCCCAACTCGACGAAGTACTGCGCTTGGCCAAGCCCTATCGCTTCGACATTGTGGACATGGCCTCGCCCCTCGGCCCCGATTGGAACGAGGCGATCGATAGTATCTGCCAGGAAATTTTGCCCGAGCTCGAGCGCCGTTCGAGCGCTTACGTCGAAACTTGATGCCGGCAGTTCTGATTCACGCGGCATCAAAAGCGGGGAGTTTCACGCGGGACAAAAACGGCGACCTAGCGGACCACCTTCGGTGAATTATCTTTTGTACAACGCGGTGATGAATCCGCTCTGGTCGAGCCGTTGAACGAAGGATGCATCGACGATGAGATTCGCATCGGTTTGTTTTGCCTGCGGGTAATGAGCGGAGATCATATCGAGCGCACTGGCAATCACCTGCACGGAAGGCGTGGGCACCGACTCCATTGCCGCTACCGTGTGCTGGTAGGTATCCTCGAGGAACTCCTCGCTCGCGCCGCGCAGGTATTTCCGCCAGACCGCGAAACTCTTTTGTTTGTTGTTTTTGAAAATCGCCACGCCTTCGATGAGCGTTTTCAAAACTCTCTCGACCATCTCGGGATTCTTCGCAAGCGTCGATCTCAGGGTGGTGACCGAGTGCTGCGGATAGGTGAGTCCGAGGGCGTCATAGTTGACCAGCTCGAAGAATCCCTTGCTCTTGGCCAGGAAGCTCGCGGGAATGGATAACGAAGTTGCGTCGACGACCCCTCGTTCCAGAGCTTGCAGCATAAGCGGCGGCTCTCCGATCGGCATCAGCTTTACATCGCGGTCCGGAGACAGTCCCCATTTACGTGTCATGACATAACGAACCAGAATGTCGTTGAGAGCGCCTGGCCGTCCGGTGGCGATCAGCTTGCCTTTCAAATCTTCAGGTTTTTTGATTTCCTTTTTTGAGAAAAT
Source organism: Binatia bacterium (assembly GCA_044869705.1). Lineage (GTDB taxonomy): Bacteria > Desulfobacterota > Binatia > UBA9968 > UBA9968 > DP-20. Next base: position 13,155 of record JBIOXP010000477.1, read on the forward strand.
GCCGCCGCCCACTTTGTTGGAGAGCAGCGCCACGATCACCTGATCTTTGACGCCGAGAACGTGGGAAGTCACGGCGCCGCTTCCGGACGCGATCACGAAGGGAGTTTCGCCGCTGGCGAGCAGCTGCTGGGGACGGACTCTGCCCGCGTAAACCGCTCTCAAGTCGATTCCGTAGTTCTTACCCAAGCCATCGTCGACGGCGAGCCACAATGGCCCGTAGAATCCCGAAAAGGAAGAAAATCCGATCGTGACGCTGTCGAGCTGTGCGGCGGCGCATGCGGCCGATGCGCAACCCAACCAACCTAGAAGCACGCTCAAGGCAAGGCCATTTTTCCTGAACCCGATAGTGTTTCTTCGCGCGTGATTCATAAATCGTCCTGTAAGAACCGCCCGGCAACCGTTGCACGGCTTGCGTCCGTAAATCATTTTCGCCGGCATGGGCCGCCGACGCTTTGCCGCAAGTTGTGACGGGTTTGATCTCAGGCTTGCACGGTTACGCCGTTTTGCTTTAACACTTCTAGCAGTTTGGGCACGTCAGGCGGGCCGCCCGGGATCTCGCTGCTAACGGCTGCGAACATCTGTGTGGCCATGCCATCCTGACCGGTGATTTCCAGCACATCACAGCCGTCCGCTAGATAGCGAAAGCTATGCACCGTGCCGGCGGGCACGTGTACCAGGGTACCGGGCCGACAAACGACGGTTTTGCCGGAGCAGGTGAATTCAACTTCGCCCGCCACAACATAGAAGGACTCATCCCAGTTATGGCTATGCGCAGGCGGACCCATTCCCTTCTGACCCTGCTGACGCGTGATTTCGTAGCCCTGTGTGGCTTTGTTCGAAGCCAGCACGGTCACTTTTATACCGAGTACATTCAACGCAGGATCGTAATCCTGCGGGGTTACAACCAACGGTTGAGTCTTCATCATGTTATTGCCTCTTTGAGAAAATCTCCCGATCGATTTGCGCGCACCAACCCATTAGATATCCTGATCAGAGGAATATTCAACAAGTTGTCGTTGGCCGTCCGGAGGCCGTGATCTTCGCGCGAAAAGCGGCCGGAGCCGGACAGAAAGTTCCGACCCTTCATTACTATCGCAGTTCCAAAGTTAAACCGAACGCGGCTGTTGTCCAAGGCTCAGTCAGCTTTGCTGAGCCGTAAATTCCTGAAGATCACGGTGCTCCAGTGTATCCAATGCCACATAAAGCACGCGAAAAAGCGCGCTATTTGCAGACACGATGAAAAGGGCTTAGAAGTCGGGGGCGTTCATATTAGAGCAATTTCCGCTCTCAGACGCGGAGCCATGCGAGAATTGTAAAGTCGATC
>JBIOXP010000478.1:0-2506 GCA_044869705.1 Binatia bacterium
CGATCCGCGGCGTCGATGTCGATGGCGTGATCACGACCTTGCTCGAGCGCAGTTTGATTCGTGCCGTCGGACGCAAAGACGTTCCTGGCCGGCCGTTCCTTTACGCCACCACAGCGGAATTTTTGCAGCTCTTCAATCTCAATGACCTGTCCGGATTACCGCCGCTCAAGGAGATGGAAGAGATCGCGCTGCCGGAATTACCTGATGAGACCGTCGTCGTCGAGCGCGTCGAGGAGAGTTGATGGCGCTCTGCTATGGAACGTTTGCAAAAGATCATTGCTCGAGCGGGATTGGCATCCCGCCGCGAGGCTGAGCGCTGGATTACCGAAGGCCGTGTTTCGGTTAATGGAACCGTGGTTCGCAAACTCGGCTCACAGGCGGATCCCGGGTCGGACAGCATCAGAGTCGATGGGAAGCGGATAAGGCCGCGCACAGCCAACCTCTATTACGCCTTTCACAAGCCGCCGGGCGTCATTACGACATTAAATGATCCGGAAAATCGCCCCGATTTAACACCCTACTTGGCCCGCCTGGGCGAGAAGCGGCGGGTCTTTCCGGTTGGACGGCTCGATTACAATACGACCGGGCTCTTGCTTTTGACCAACGATGGCGAGCTGGCGCTGCGCTTGGCTCATCCGCGTTTTGGCGTCAACAAGGTTTATCACGCCAAGTTGAGCGCATGTCCAACCCAGGAAGATCTCGCAGAATTAAAAAAAGGCATCCGTCTCGACGACGGGATCGCCGCGCCGGCACGCGCAAGAGTGATAGAGAGGCTCAAGAGAAACGCCTGGGTGGAGATCGAAGTACAGGAAGGGCGAAAGCGCGAAGTGCGGCGTATCTTCGAAGCGCTCGGTTACTTCGTTGAAAAATTGATTAGAGTTCGTGTCGGCCCGATTGCTCTGGGCGCGTTGCCGCAAGGCGAGCTCAGGCCGCTCACGGCACTGGAAATTGACTTGTTGAAAAAGGAAACCGGTCTCAAAAGAGCCGCAGAGCGGAATGTTTCCCAGCACCGGGAGCGAAAAGGTCGCCCCAAATACAAAGGGCGGCCATGATGCCGCCCTTTGAGACAAGCTTTAGCAACCGTTAGTGCCGCAAGCTGCAAAACTCTTCATAATCGATCAACTGATGAATCGTCGGATGATCGCCGCACATCGGACAATTGGGATCGCGACGCAGTTTTAGCGTATTGATCTCCATCGTCAGCGTATTGAAGCAGAGCAGGCGACCGACAAGGCTGTCCCCTTTACCGAGAATCAGCTTGATCGCCTCCAGGGCCTCGATCACGCCGATCAGTCCTGGCAGCACGCCCAGAACTCCCGCTTCGGCACAACTCGGCGCGAGCTCCGCGGGAGGCGGTTCGGGGTAGAGGCAGCGATAGCAGGGTCCTTTGCGTGGATAGAACACGGTCGCCTGGCCTTCGAATTGAAAGATACTGCCATGCACGTTGGGCTTGTTCGTCAGCACACAGGCATCGTTGACGAGATAGCGCGTCGGAAAATTATCGCAGCCGTCCACGACGAAATCATAATCTTTGATGATCTCCATGATGTTTTCGGAGGTCAGCTTGGCCTGATAAGGGATCACCTTGACGTCGGGATTGAGCGCCTCCAGAGTTTTTTTGGCTGATTCGACTTTCGGCGTGCCGACGCGATCGTTGGCGTGCAGAATCTGGCGCTGCAAATTGGAAACATCCACGACATCGTTGTCGATGATGCCCAAAGTCCCGACCCCAGCGGCTGCCAAGTAATAGGCCGCCGGTGAACCAAGCCCGCCGGCTCCCACCATCAATACCTTCGCCTGCAGCAGTTTCGCTTGCCCATCTTCTCCAACTTCAGGCAGAAGGAAATGTCGGCTGTAGCGGATCAACTGATCCGGCGTATATTGAAAGTCCTGCACCCATTTGAAGCCGCCATTCTTCCACGCTCCATATCCGCCGGCCATCGAAGAGACGTTCTGATAACCCATCTCTTTCATGACTTTCGCCGCTAATAACGATCGTACTCCCCCGGCGCAATAGGCAATGACCGGTGAGTTTTTGTCAGGAATCGCCGATTCTACTTTGATTTCGAGAAATCCTCGCGGCAGCGGCAAAGCGCCTTCGAGGTGCCCTTGGCGCCATTCGTCGCTTTCGCGAACGTCGAGCAAAATCGGCGATTTGCCGTTGTTCTTGAGCAATTCGTTTACCTGTTGTGCGGATACTTCCGGAACCTCTTTACGGGCCTCGGCCATGATCTCTTGAAAATTTTTGGCCATCGAACTCCTCCTCACAGACCTTAAAGGTCAAAGTTAAGCGCCGAGATAAAGAATGTCAAGATTACCTGGGAGAATCACTTTCGGACAAAGCCGCGTGATTCGAGTTGCTTCGCGCAGCTTTCTACCACGGCGGCCAGAACAGAAGGATCCGCTTGCGTCAATTCACCCCGTGCAGCGCACGTAAGCACCTGATTCGTCTCCGGATTGTGCAATTCGATCGAAAGCGGGGCGGCCGCCGACCCGCATCCGCAAA
>JBIOXP010000479.1:0-2076 GCA_044869705.1 Binatia bacterium
TCTTGGTTACCGGGTCGGCGTCATGAAACCGGCGGAAACCGGTTGTTCTCAACGAGACGGCGAGCTCTTTCCAGAGGACGCGGTCCGGCTAAAAAAGGCTTCGGGGTGTGATGCACCGATGGAAAAAATCTGTCCCTATCGGTTCCCGGAGCCGCTCGCGCCGAGCATCGCGGCTGAACGCGGCGGTGATCGGATCGACATCGATCATCTATTGCAGGTCTATCACGAAATTCGCTCGGGTCATGACGTGATCCTGGTCGAAGGCGCCGGTGGCCTCATGGTGCCGCTCCTGCCGAGCTTCACATATGCCGACTTTGCCGGTACTGCGAAACTGCCGCTCATTGTCGTGGCCGCGAACCGTTTGGGCGCGATCAATCATTTGCTGCTGACCTTGGAGCACGCGCAATGTAAAGGATTGAGCGTCATCGGCTATGTGCTCAACTGCGCAACCGATGAAATATCGCTTGCCCGCGATACCAATCGAGAAGTGCTGGCCAACTTGACCGGTGTTCCGTGCCTCGCCGAGTTGCCGTTCGCCCCGGCCGCGAACTCTGAAGGTCTATTTCCGGTGCAGCAATTTGAAAAAGAGTTTGCTCTTCGGCTGATCGAACCTTTTCTCTTGTGAGTAGTAAACCAAATCAACGAGGTGCGAATTTGCTGAATACACGACGCGTTTGCGCCATCTTGGCCGGGTTGTGGTTTTGTCTTTCATCGAGCGCTGCTTTGGCCGCTAATCAGGCAATCATCTCGTATAGCAGCCGAAGTTATGCGTTTTTACCGGCGCAGGTTGCCGTAGCGGAGAATTTTTTCCGCGACGAAAATCTCGAGCCTCTGCTGATCCAAATGCGCAGCCAAGTGACGGTTCCGGCCCTGATCAGCGGCGAAGTTCAGTACACGTTGAGCTTCGGAAACATTATCGGCAGCGCAATGCAAGGGCTGCCGTTTAAAATCCTCGCTGTGCTCACCGATAAGCCGCTGCACAGTCTGGTCGGCCGGCCGGAAATAAAATCCATCAGCGAGCTGCGCGGCAGGCGCATCGGCACGCAGCGCATCGGCGGCTCCGATCAACTCGCCGCCGAGGCCATTCTACAGGCGAAATGGATCGATCCCAAGGAGGTGCAATTTGTCACCTTGGGGGGCGATGAACCGGTGCGCGTGGAAATACTAAAGAAGGGTCTGGTCGATGCGATCTGCACGGTCCCGCCGGGGCCGGTGCGCCTCAGCCGCGAGGGTTATAATGTGCTCGGCGGACCGAAGGATCTCAAGATCGGCAATCCGATATCCGCCATCGCGGTTACGGACGGGCGACTCAAGAGCAGCCGAGACGAGACCAAGAAAGTCGTGCGGGCGATTTTACGCGGGTTACGCTTTATGCATGAACGGAAGGAACAGACGATCCAAATCATGGCGCGATGGTTGGCCCAGACGCCGGAGGTGGCGAAAGATTCCTATGATTCGATTTTGCCGTCGTTTAGCGTCGATGGAGGCACCAGCGACAAAACCTTCGAATTCGCCATCGAATCGCGCAGAGCCACCGTGCGGGCCGACCGGTCCGTGACGCCGGCGCAAGTCCGCGATCTCACGCTTCTCAGGGAGGTGCAAAAAGAATTGCGTCTGAAGTGAGCTACGCGCCGAATTTATGTCCGGGCGAAGCGAACACCCGCGTGCAGGCTAAAGCTTCCCAGAGGTCTTGAAGTGGTCGATGCGGCTCCTGATCATTTCGATGAAGTCGTGACTCACCATATCATCCGACAAGGATAAAGGCTCGGCGCCCAATCGGGAGAGCTGGCTGTTAATCAACCGTAGGGCGACTCGCAAGCGCCGATACTCCTCGAGCGACTTCCGACAGTTCACGATTCGGTTGTCGATTTGTTCTATGCATTGACTCAGCCTCTGCGCTTCACCCTCCTGCAAGGCGCGCACGAGATGGGCGAAGGGTTGTTCAGGCTTGTTGATTTCTTCCGACATTTTGCTGTGCTTCCTTTCTAGTTGCTCGTCAGTGGTCCTTAGGAGCTCAAATTCTTTGTCATACGTTACGCCGCATCCCGGCTGAGACGTAGCATTGCCGCTTTCAAG
>JBIOXP010000480.1:0-16824 GCA_044869705.1 Binatia bacterium
ATATTTTTTCCAATCGATAAACTTACCGGACTCCGCGAGCGTCGGATGAACTTCCTTAATCTTCCGCCACATCTCCTGGCAGATGAAGCGATAATCGGGATGACCTTGGGGCATCGTGCGCAATTCGCACATGTGCAGTACTTCGCGCAGGTTCATTTTCATGTACCAGCGGATTTTGTAGGCAAACGGCACGACGTACTGCGCTTCGCTCGGTAGATCTCGGTAAATTCGCTCGTACAGATCCGCCGCGCGCTTCATGCATTCGTTGAATTCATTCTCGAAGCCTGCCTCTTCGATCTCCGGCGGGGTGTCGTAGCCGTGTACCGTGGTGAAGTCCTGACGCTCCTGGGTGAGAATGCGATGACGGTGTAAATCTCGGTAGAGACCAAGATTACCGAGGATATCGAAGGTGTAATAAATGTTTTCGAACGCACGGCCGAGCTTGTCGCGCCGGTGGCGCCGTTGGTTAAAAAAGTCTTCAAGAATTTTCCGACGGTCTTCGCTGCTCATTTTGGCGGCAACCCCGCGCAAGCTCGCCAGCGACTGACGCGCATGAGAATACAAAATGGCCGCGATGATTTTTTCCTCGGCGGCCGTATCGTAATCGATGAGTGTCACCGGCTCGCCGGTGGCAAGCGCAGCGTCGCGCGTATAGCGAGTTGCCAGCGTTTTCGCCGTTGCGCCGCTGGCGACAAGATATTCGTTGAACTGCGCGCGCTTCACGAATGATCGAATCAATTGATTGAGCTCGGCATGAATTGCGCGACCGAGCTCCTGTGCTTCGCTCAGTTCGTGCGAGTAGAATTTGCTGAGCAAATACTCGAACGCCTGGCCGACACCAAACATTCCGACGTTTGTCAAGGTCGCCGCCGGCAGATAGCTCCGCAGCACATCGCAGGCATGGGCACGCACAGTGGCGCGGTAGGCAGTCTCGGCCCAGCGGCGCAGCCGCTCGTCTTTTTGCGCCTCCCCGTATGGCAAAGCCTTCCCGGTAGTCGGGTCGCGAACTTCCAACTGCTCGATCGGCAACAATCGCGTGACAGACTCGAGCATGGGCTCCATCTGCTTCGAATAAGTCTCGAAAAGCAGGTTCATGACTTCGAGGTATGAATCGCAGTGGCGCGATGCCATGATCTTCGGCTCGCGATAAAAGAGGTAATTGCCGGCGGCGTCTTTCTGGTCGAAGCGCACGTAGCGCGTCGATTTCTCGAGCGGCGCGATGCCGATGCGCGCGTCTTCGAGAAGCTTGGCGGCTACGTTGGAAATATTTTCGCAGGCAAGATGCGCGCCGCCCAGTTGGGCGACGGAATCATCGCCGTATCCCACCAGCACGCGCTCGTAAAACGCCCGGGCTTTTTTTAGCGCCGCGCTGTCTTCGCCGGCGGGCTTTTCTCCAGGGAGCAAGTCTTTCAAGCCAAGCTCCGGATCGCCGAGGAATTCGTCGAGGAACGTGCGGCGCAAGCTTTTGGTCGACCGGCTATAACGTGAGAACAAGGCGCCGGCGACTTCCTGCGGCAGCTTCAAGCCGAAAACCGAACGATCGAGATTGGTAAAAAAAGGACGGAGACGATTCGCCTCTTCGGCAGTAAACTCCGCGGTCATTTGTTGATAGTCCTCGACCTGAAACTGGCGCCCATTTTATTCAGTTCTGGCGTAATGACAACCTGCGAGTTCTCAAAGCGAGTAGGTAAGCGCAGATCGCCTATGGGATACAAACCGTGGTGACCAGGGAATCGAGCAAGCGCTGGTTTTTTGCGAAGAGCCGAATGATGGGATCGATCAAAGCCGGGCGATAAACTGCGAAACGAAGATCGGAGTTCAAGGCGAAGCGCGAGCGGAAAGCGCGCCGGCAAGCGCGCTCGTAACGGGCCAAGATATCAACACCGCAATTTCTTTGCCGGAGAGCAACGTCGATCGTCTGCGCCGCGGATAAACCACTCCGCATCGCGAAATAAATGCCCTCGCCGGTGACCGGCTCGGTCACCCGCGCCGCATCTCCCACCAGCAACGCGCGGTCGATAACGCATTGGCGTTTCGAAAAGTAGACTGGATAAATCGAGCTAAGCTCTGCAGCCCCATCGCTTGCCGCGATGATATTTTTCAGGTGCTTATTTTGCGCCAACGCGTCAAAAAGGAAATCGGTGCCGCGCTCCCGGCCGAGCCGCCGTTTATCGATCGCCATTCCCATCGTAATCGTGCCGTCGCCGAGTTCGACGACGCCGGCATAGCCGCCGGGAAAAAAGTGGATCTGGATTTGCCCGTCGACCATGCCCGACGAACGCAGACGACTTTGGAAACCGACCGCGCGTCCCTGGAGGGCGGCGCTGCGATTTAGACCGAGCTGTTGCGCCACCCATGAATTGCGCCCGTCGGCGCCGATCAGAACTTTTGCCTGGCAGTTTTCGTCTTTGAACTTGAGGCGCCAGCAGTCCGTGCTTCTGGAAAGTTTTTCGATCCGGCAGCCCAGATGCGTGACCACGCCCAACTCTGCCGCTCTCTCGACCAGTATCTGATCGAGGGTCGCGCGGCGCAATCCGAGACCCATCGGCCGTTTGCAATGGCGTGACCTGAAGCGGACCTCAGCCTCCCGACCCGAGCAGTCCGTGATGCGAAATCCAGTCACTTCGCCGTGCGGCGCCGCGAGCACTCGATCCGCCACACCGAGCTCGGCAAAAACACTCCAGTTGATCGGGTTGATGAAATCGCCGCAGAGCTTCTCCCGGGGAAAGTTTTGCTTATCGATCAGTGCAACCTGATAGCCTCTGCGGGCTAGGCCGATCGCAGTTGCGCTGCCGGACGGACCGGCACCGATGATGACGGCGTCGAAGGCTTGCATTAGCGGCTGATCGAGATCACTCCGAGAACTCGGAATGGAAGCGCCCATTGGACAGAAAATTTTCCGATGTTGGCGCGGCGAAAGAGCTCGCGCCACTCGGAAGTCGTGCAGGCGCGCTCTACCGAACGGGGTCCGTCGGTGCGCGTCATCTCGTTTCGGGTAAAAATTTTGGCGACGAGGCGGATGCCGTGATAGGCGAGGGGATGGCGCACCAGATCATTGACGATAATCGCGACACGCGCGAGACGGGCCCAAGTCCGGAGCGCAGCGATGATCTCAGAGTCGGAAAAATGGTGCAGCAACTGCGAAGCCAAAACGAAATCAAAGCAAGCCGCATCGAATGGCGGCGATATGCCGTCTCCGCGGATGACGGTGATCTCGGAGAATTTGCGGGTTTGCTCGGCCGCTTCCTGGACACCGACCGGATCGCGCTCCAGAGCAACAATGCGCGCTCTAACGTGGTTAGCCCGAGCCCAGCGCACGATGACCGCCGGGATGTCCGCGCTACCCGTACCGATATCGAGCAAGGTGAAAGCTCGTAATTTGTTGCTCGACACCAAGCGCGCCAGGCCGCGAAGCACGTTGCGGTGGCAGCCGAGATAACGGTTGATCCGGCGCAAATTGCGTAGATCCTCCGTTAACAACTCCCGCGGCTGGCCGGGCAAATCCATCATTTCCGGTTCGGTGCTGCGCCTCATCGCGCGCCTCCGCGCGCGACCACCAACGCCGAATTCTTCGAACCGAAGCCGATACAGTTGCAAAGGGAAACGTCGGTTTGGCATTCGATCCAGTGGTTGGGAATATAATTCAAATCGCACTCCGGATCGGCTTCGATGTAGTTGATGGTCGGCGGCAGAAAACCGTGGTTCATCGCCACAATCGCCGCGACCACCCCGGCGGCGCCGGACGCGCCCTGAGGATGGCCGATCATCGACTTTACCGAGCTCATCGGAATGTCATAAGCGCGCGCGCCAAAGCAATTTTTCGCCGCAACGGTTTCAGTCCGGTCATTGAGCAGAGTGGATGTTCCGTGGAGAGCGATATAGCCGATCTCGTCCTTGGCGACGTCGGCATCTTCGATCGCCAAGCTCATGGCGCGCGCCGGTTCTTCGCCGTTGGGATTGAGCCGAACTCGATGGTAGGCATCACAGGTCGAGGCATAGCCGAGAATTTCGCCCTGGACCCGAGCGCCGCGCGCGAGCGCATGATCGCGCTCTTCCAAGACCAAAATCCACGCGCCTTCGCCGAGAACAAAACCATCGCGCGTGCGATCGAACGGACGCGAGGCGCGCTCGGGCTCGTCGTTGCGTGAAGCGGAAACGGCGCGCATTACACAAAAACCCTGCATCACTCCGGGCGTGATGGTCGCATCCACGCCGCCGCTCACCAGGTGCTCGGCAAGCCCGAAGCGGATCATATTGAATGCATAACCCAAGGCATCGGTCGAGCTGGTGCAGCCGGTGGAGATCAAATGACTGGGACCACGAAAATCGAAGCTCAATGAGAGCTCGCTCGAGAGTCCGCCTGGAGTCGAGCTGGAAACGTTGTAGGCGCTCACGCGCCGGAGCTGATCGGAAAAATAACGACGGTATTGTTCTTCGGTAAAATCGGGCGCGCCGCCGCCGCTCCCAATCACGACGCCCCAGGATTGTTTTTCTTCGCGCGTCAGAGAAGGGGAACAGATCCCGGCGCGTTGTAAAGCCTCGCCCGCTGCCGCAAGTAATAACGGCACAGCTCGGCCGACACGCCGTGCGTCCTGGTGCTGCAGAAATTTTTCGGCTGCGAAATTTTTGATCTCCGCCGCCACCTGACAGTCAAGGCCGCCGGCGTCGAACGAGGTAATTTTTGCAATGCCGCTGATGCCGTCGCGCAGCGCTCTACCATAGGCATCAATGCCGATGCCGTTTGGAGCGACCGCGCCCATGCCGGTGATAACAACCCGTTTTCTCCCTGACCCGTTGTTTTGCGGTTTCATCTTGACTCTTCAGAAGGGAAATAGTTTCATTCTTGAGCATAACATTCGGGTGAGAACTGGGTAAGCTGTGGCGGTGCGAAGAGTTATGAGGTCGGTCGTTACGGGCGCAAGCACGATTTCTGTGCAGCTTTGGTCAAAGTGCTGAACCCGCCGTGTTGGACGCGGGTTCCGGCGCGCGCATTGAAATTTGCGCTTGACGATCTGGCGGACATGCTGTTGACGGGACAGCGCGGAATTCCGCTGCCGCGGCGATCCGATCTCGAGCTGGCGCTCCAATCCGTCAGCCACTTTGAGAACAGTCAGGTAAACGACATAGGCGAGAGTTTCTCCATGAATTTTCTAAATCGAGTGATTGTGATCACTGGCGCATCGAGTGGCATTGGCCGGCAGCTGGCCATGGATTTCGCCGCACGCGGCGCGATTGTCGTCGGGTGCGCCCGCTCGATTGTAAAACTGAAAGAAGCGTTGAAAGAAGTACGGCGCACCAGCCCGCGCTCGACCATGATCGGCTGTGATGTCAGCGATGCCGAACAAGTACGCGGCATGATGAAAAAAGTTCTTGCCGATTACGGACAGATTGACATTCTGGTGAATAATGCCGGAATCGGCATGCGCAAACCGTTCATCGAGAGTTCCCTCGAGAGCGTGGAACAATTGATGCGGACCAACTATCTCGGCGCGGTTTATTGCACCCACGAAGCCCTGCCGTCGATGATTTCCAGGAGGATCGGCCACATCGTCAATATTTCTTCGGTTGCGGGAAAAATCGGCACGCTGAATCTGGCCGCGTACTGCGGCTCAAAGTTCGCCCTCAATGGCTGGTCGGAAAGCCTGTACCACGAGCTCAAGCCGCTGGGAATCAAAGTTTCGGTAATCTGTCCGGGTCCGGTGCAAACGGATTTCAACCGCGATTTCCGCGACAGCGAACCTAAAGCACCGCCGGGCATGATCGTCAGCACCGAAGCGGTCTGCCGAGAAGTCATGCAGGCCATCGATAAAGAAAAATTCGAAGTGGTTATGCCACGCTCACTCGCGCTGGTATCGGCCTTCGCCCGCTTCATGCCGGGTTTGTTTCGCGCGCTCGCGCAGCGCCGATTCAGGAACTACGTCAAGGTGCCGCAATCAACCGCGGATCGGTTGACCATGACCGGCACCGGGGGCGTAGATTAAATTTCAACAGGAGTGATGATTATGCGAACGCAGTTTTTCTTGGCTGCTGTTCTGGCCATTTGCCTTGGCAGCTCGACCGTTATGGCTGAGTTGGGGCCGAAAGACGGTCCGGATCTCGCGCCGACGGATTTGAACCGGATCAAGGTCGGCCAACCGGCGCCGGATTTTTCTTTGGAAAATGCCGACGGCAACGTTATCACATTATCGGATTTCCGCGGTAAGAAGACCGTCGTTTTGGTTTTTTATCGCGGCTACTGGTGACCGTTCTGTGTAGAACAGCTCGGGAAGCTGAAAAGCCTTTTAACCAAACAGCAGAAAGAGAAAACGCAAATTCTCGCGGTGAGCGTGGATACGCACGCGGAGTCAAAAAAGTTCGGCGAGATGCTGAGCAAGCGATTCGAGGGAGAGTTCGATTTTCCTCTGCTCGAAGACAAAGATCACAAGGTCATCAACCGTTACGGTGTTTTCAACCCGGACGGGCGCGGCTGGCCGCATCCCTCGACGTTCATCATCGATCCGCAGGGACTGGTGCGCTGGAAGGAGATCGAGACCGACTACAAGAAGCGCCCGTCCAACGAGCAGATCCGCCGCGAGCTGGCGAAGATCAAATAATTTCATCCACGACGATGCGCCGCCGAACGGAGGAGATCGGAGCCGCGCGGCGACTCCTCGAGTGTCACAATGGGGCGCCGAGCAGATGAAAGCTATTTAACTCTGTCGCCGCCCTGAAACGACACCGAAATGGCACGGGATCACCGGTATAGTAGCTGGTGCCGCGCTCAACAATGTCTGGATCGCACGGCGCCCCGTCATCAAACCTGATTTTTTAGTTCCGTACTTCTCGAAAATGCGTCGAACTACTCCGAGCCATTGCGGCCCGAGACTCCCGCTCACCCCGCCATAGGTAGCGATATGCCGCTCCTGCGCCCAGAAGGCTCGCTGCGCTGCAGAGTAGAACAATCGCCGCTTAGGCTAGCGCCCGGAACATTTTACCTCCTCAACTCAATCGGCGGATGCGGAGGAACTCACCGGCGTCACTCATGTAAAGTCTAAGCTCGTTCGTCCATCGGGCGCTCATTTATCATGTTGTTCAATTGCGCAAATTCGCAAGATCAGTTTCATGACGAGGTGAAATTTTCCGGGTTCTCGTGCATCGCGACGGTGGGTTGTGGTAGCGGTGACTGAAAGAAAAGGAGGAAATGAAATGACGCTGCCTTTAGAACGTTTTCGCATGCTCGATCTGACCCGGTTGGTGCCCGGGCCGATGGCGACGTCGATGCTGGCCGATCTCGGAATGGATGTGCTCAAGATCGAAGACGTCGCTGATCGGAGCGCCTACCGCAATCAGCAGGCGGCGCGGCGCTCGAGGGACAATTTCATCATGAATGAGGAGGGGCGCGAAAAAGAGGCGCGGGCGAATGCCTGGGATCATATCCATCGTAATAAGCGGAGCATTGCCATCAATCTGCAAAAGCCGGAAGGCCAAGTGATTCTTCATCGGCTGGTCAAAGACGCGGATGTTTTTTTCGGTTCGTTTCGTCTCGGCGTTTACGAGCGCCTCGGCGCGGACTACGAGACGCTGAGCAAGATCAACCCGCGCCTGATCTATGCGACGATCAGCGGCTACGGCTTCGGCAACAGTTTTAGCGCATGGCCGGGCAACGAACGCAATGCGCAGGGGATGTCCGGGGTGAGCGCGCTCATGACCGGGCAGGACGGTGAGCCGGCGGATATGCTGTGCCAGCCGGTGGACGCTTATTCGGCGGCTTTAGCCGTCATCGCGATACAATCGGCGCTTTTTGCTCGTGAGCAAACCGAGCGCGGACAGCAGGTCGACATTGCTCTTGCGGAAGGCGGCACGGCATTCGTGAATGCCAACGCGCCCGACTACTTCCGCAACAAGAAAGTGCGCCAGCGCGGCTTCCCCAGCATCGGCAACCTGCGCTGCAAAGACGGCAAGTACCTGAGCAACGCGGCATTCGCGCAGGCGCATTTCTGGGCGCCGTTCTGCGACGCCGTCGGGCTGCCGGAAATGCGCGAGACGGTTCCGGCAGCGGATGCGGAAATGATCCGCAAAGTAAAAGCGCATATGCTGACCAAAACACGCGACGAATGGCTCGCGATCATACCCAAGGAAATTTCAGTGGTGCCGATGCTCGAGTTCGACGAAGTGCTCGAAGGCCCGTACGCCAAGGAACGCGGCATGGTGCTGGAGCTGGATCACCTGCTGGAAGGAAAGGTCCGCCAACTGGCATCGCCCTTCCGTTTGTCCGACACGCCGCCGAGCTTTCGCCGCTTCGCGCCATTGCTGGGCGAACACACCGTCGAAGTGCTCAAAAGCATCGGCTATAGCGAAAACGAAATCGGCGCGCTCGAAAAGGCCGGCGTGGTGCGTGCGCAGAATTCTCCGTCGTAGCCAAAAGCGCCATCAAACCGCGCTTCGGTCCGCGGGCGCAGCATGCTGCGCCCCTACATTGCCTTCGTATCTTCGTTCCTCCGCTGCGTGGTGTGATTTTTCACCGTCTATCCCGCTCGGCGTCCGTGGCGTAGGGCAGACTGCCGCGGGCGTGAAAATAATCCTGAATCGCTTTTTCTCCCGAGCGGCGGTAAATCCGTTCGCGTTCGAGGGGATCCATGGGGATCCAATGGAGGCGTTGGGAAATTCCCTGGCGGATGATCGGCACGTTATTCGGGTTCATTTCGTCGCGGCGGATCAGGCAGGCGCACATGCCGTCGATTTCGTGCGCGTCCGTCCAGTCGGACTTGTAAACGACGATGCCATCACGGTCGATCAGATAGATCATGTTCGGCAACGATCCGTCGGCGCGGTGCGTGCCGCCGCAGAAATCATCGACGAGAATGGGAATTTCGCGGATTTGTTCGAGCTCGCGGAGTTTTCGCGCGTGCGCCAACTTTTGCTCCGAGGAGTAGTGGTGCGATAGATAGTTTTCGCCCGGGTGCGCTTCGCGCGCATAGATGATGAAGAATTGAAAATTTGCCGCGTGATATTTGCGATAGAGTCCGGTCAATGGGGAAACCTCCCCCACGAACGGCGGTCAGGTGATGCTGCCGAATTCGAGCAGCACGTGCTTCTTGCCGACGAACGACGCCAGAGAAAGCAGCTTCCCGTCGAGATCGGGCAGGGTGAAATCCGGCGCTCGGCTGCCGACCCTGGCGACCGACCAAAAGTCCGGCGCGCCGATGTCGCACTCTCCGTAACTCTCGTAATTGTAACCGCTCATGGCAGGCGCTTAGATCAGGACCGAGAGATGTCGATCCTGAAGTGATCACGTCAGTCGTTTTGGGACACTGCGATTCCCGCTGCAGCGTCTTGCGTGACAAGCCAGGTAAGCTCGCCGGTGAGCGGGCGGACCTGACCGGCTGGATATCCCGTGGGATTCGAGTTTTTGCCGAGGAGCGCTTTCAGGATGGCCGATTTGCTTTCCCCGGCCACTAAAAAGTTCACGTGCGCGGCGGCATTGATGACCGGCAGGGTTAAAGTCAGACGATGCGCATGCAAGCGCTCGACGTAGGCCGTCGCGACCCAGCGATTGGTTTCCTTCAGCGCCGCGCTGCCGGGGAAAAGCGATGCGGTATGGCCGTCTTCGCCGAGGCCGAGAAGGACCAGATCGAAAGCAGGCGCGGGATCTGTGGTTTGGAAAAAACTGCGCAGATCCTTTTCGTACTCCGCCGCCGCAGTGTCGGGATCTTTCTCGCCGGCCATGCGATGAACGTTCTGTGGCGGAATTTCGATTTTGCTCAGCAGCGCTTCGCGGATCATTCGGTAATTGCTCTCCGGATGATCCGGCGGCACGCAGCGCTCGTCGCCCCAAAAGAGATGCACGCGATTCCAGTCGATTCTCTCGCGAAATTCCGCCGTGGCAAGAAGCGAGTAGAGCGTTTTCGGAGTCGAGCCGCCGGAAAGCGCCACGATGAAACGACCGCGGGATTCACTCCTCGCGGCGGCGAGCGCGACCCACTGAGCAGCCGCTTTTCGCGCCAGTTCGTCGGCATCGCGGCAGATGATGATTTCAGCGTCAGCCATCGGAGATAACCGCGGCGTAATAACCGGCGCCCCGCAAGCCGGCTTGGGGATTCAACACTACTTGAACCGGCATCGCCGATAATAGTTCGGTGTAGCGTCCTTTATCGAGAAAAGAGCGCATGAACGTGCCATCCTTCAGTTTGTCGAGAATTTTGGGCGCGATGCCGCCCCCGACATAGAGTCCTCTGACAGACTTGAAGCGGAGCGCCACATTGCCGGCTTCCGCCCCATAGACCGATGCGAACAAATCGAGCGCTTTGACGCAGATTTCGGCTTTTCCGGCGAGCGCCGCGTTGGAAATTGTCGCGCCCGGGTCCTCGCCGGCGGCGAAATGTTCCGCCAGCCACGCTGGTTCTTCCATGCCGCGTCTCTCTTTGAGAAAGCGGTAAATGTTAAAGAGTCCTGGACCGGATAACACCCTTTCGTAGCTCACGTGACCAAAGCGAGCGAGCAGATAACGCAACAGCTCGATTTCCAGTTCGTCGCGCGGCGCAAAATCGGCGTGGCCACCCTCCGATGGAAGCGCGCGAAAATGGCGGCCGTCGTCGTAGAGAATCGCTTGTCCCAAGCCGGTGCCGGCGGCGATCAGTGCCTTATTGCCGGTGTGGTGCAGGATGCCTTCGTTAAGGAAATAGAATTCGTCGTCCTCTAGAGTGAAGACGCCATACGCTGCCGCTTCCAAATCATTGAGCAGATAAACGGTCTCGAGTTTAAGTGCCTGGCAAAGGACTTGGCTATCGATGATCCATGGAAGATTGGTGGTCTTCACCCGCCCGTCGACGACAGGTCCGGCGATCCCGAAGCAGGCGGCATCGAGCACCTGCTTGGGAATGCCGAATTCCTCGAGAATAGGCGTGAGACCGGAGTACTGTTTGCTCGGAAAAGTGCGCTCGGCCTCGATGCGAAGCTTGTCGCCGTGGACGGAAAACAACGCAAGGCTGGTTTTAGTGCCGCCGATATCGCCGGCGAGAACCAGGGAGCGACTAGGCATGATTTCTACTCACCGCGAACTGATTTGATGAGCTTTTGATCGCCCATAGACAATGAAAAAGACCTCCTGCCGTCCTAATGCTCACCACAGGGCGGAATTCTGACTGACCCCGATTGGGGCATTCGGCGGTGACGGATCTGGACGTGTTTTCATTCAAGCCGGTTCTTTCTTAAGTAGACGGCCAGTCCGCAAAATCTTTGTGTCTGTGGCGAAGCTCCGCCGGTGCGGAACAGCTACGGCTTGCGCCAGCGCCGTCCTTCGCGCGCCATGAAATCGTCCGCTTCTTTGGGACCCCAGGAGCCCGCTTCGTAGTTGGGGAAATTTCTCGGCCGACTCAGGTTCCATACCTGAATGATCGGATCCACCAGCGACCAGGCTAATTCCACCCAGTCATGACGGGTAAAGAGAGTCGAGTCCCCCTCGAGACAGTCTTCCAATAGCGTTTCGTATGCTTCGGGCGGACTGTTACCGAAAGACTCCTCGTAATCGAAGTCGAGGCATAGGGGACGAATAATCATGTCATGTCCGGGAGGTTTCACTTCGAAGGTCAGAGAGACGCCTTCGTCCGGTTGAATCCGCATTACCAGGACGTTGGGGCTCACGTCTTCAACGGCGTGCGATTTGAAGAGCAGCATTGGCGGTCGTTTGAACTGAATGGCGACTTCGGTTACTCGTTTTGGCATGCGTTTACCCGAACGGAGATAAAACGGCACGCCTTCCCAACGCCAGTTATCAATAAAAAACCGAATCGCCGCATAAGTGACGTTCGGCGAGTTCTTCGTGACGCCAGGCTCCTGTCGGTAACCGGGCAGCTCCTCACCAGCCATCCTGCCGGGTCCATACTGCCCGCGGACTGCTGCCGCGGCAACTTCTTCGGCGGCAACGGGTCGAACCGATTTGAGCAGCTTGCCTTTTTCATCGCGCACGGAGTCGGCATCGAGACCGACCGGAGGTTCCATCGCCGTCATGCAGAGCAGTTGCAGTAAATGATTTTGAAACATGTCGCGGACCACGCCGGCCTGTTCGTAATAACCGCCGCGATTTTCCACGCCGACCGATTCCGCCGCGGTGATCTGTACGTGATCCACGTAGCGGCGGTTCCAGATCGGCTCGAACACCGCATTCGCGAAACGAAGCACCATGATGTTCTGTACGGTTTCCTTACCGAGATAGTGGTCGATGCGGTAGATTTGCCGCTCGTCCAATACCTCGTGGATGCGCTGATTGAGCTCGCGCGCAGTGTGGAGGTCGGTACCGAAGGGCTTTTCGATGACCACTCGCGCGCGTTGCTCACCGTCAGTTTCCTTGGAAGCCAAGCCGGTTTGAGCAATGCATTGGATCAACTGCTCATAGGCGTCGGGCGGCGTCGCCAAATAAAAAACCCGCGCGGGCAAGACCCGGCTGCCGCGGTCGAAGCCATCGACGAACTCCTTCAGTCTGCGAAACCCGTCGTGTTGTTCATAGCCGCCGCGAACGTAATAAAGAGTCGCAGCAAACTGCTCCCAGACGGATTCGTTGGCGAGACCGGTGCGCGAAAACTCTTTGACGGCTTCCCGCATTTTTTCGCGAAACACATCATCGCTCATTTCACTACGAGCGTAACCCACCACGGCGAAGCGCTCCGGCAAGCGCTTTTCGAGCGCCAGATTGTACAGCGCCGGAATAAGCTTTCGTTTGGTGAGATCACCGGAGGCGCCAAAAATCACAAGCACACAGGCATGCGGCTTTTTCGCCGGTCCGGCACCATCGCCGGTGTTCAGAATATAATCGTGCGGGTCGGGACCCATATTTTAGCCTCGCTTTACCGCATGACCGCCAAATTCATTGCGCAGGGCGGCGATCACTTTTGCCGCAAATGAATCTTCCTGGCGTGACGCGAAACGGGCGAAGAGCGAAAGCATTAGGACCGGCGCCGGAACGCTTCTTTCGATTGCTTCTTCAACCGTCCAGCGTCCTTCGCCCGAATCCTCGACGTATCCACGGATGGCTGCCAGCTCGGGATCCTGTTTAAACGCATTCTCGGCCAGCTCCAGGAGCCAGGATCTGACGACGCTGCCCTGGTTCCAGAGATGGGAAATTCTGGCCAAATCGAGCTTGAACTGCGAAGCTTTGAGCAGCTCGAAGCCTTCGCCGTACGCTTGCAGCATGCCGTACTCGATGCCGTTGTGAATCATTTTGACGAAATGTCCCGCACCCACCGGTCCGACATGTAAATAACCATCGGGGGGTGCGAGCGTTTTGAAGATCGGTTCAAGATGATCGACGATAGCCTTTTCACCGCCGATCATCAGGCAATAGCCTTTTTGCAATCCCCAGATTCCACCGCTCGTGCCTGCGTCAACAAAATGGATGCCGTGACGCTTGAGCGTTTCCGCTCTGCGGATGGAATCCTTGTATTTGGAATTGCCGCCGTCAATCACAATGTCGCCTTCGGAAAGATTCGGCAACAATTGTTCGATGGTCTGATCGACGGGATCTCCCGAGGGCACCATCAGCCAAATCGCCCGCGGCAGCGACAGCTGTTTGACAAAATCAGCCAGCGAACGGGCGCCCAGCGCGCCTTTATCGACAACTCTTTGGATCGCCTCGGGGTTTCGATCGAAGCTGATCATCTTGTGCCCACCGAGCACGAGCCGCTCGGTCATATTGGCGCCCATTCGTCCAAGGCCGACAATTCCGAGTTCCATCGCTACTCTCCTCTCAACTCCAGTTGACTAGCGCGCAGTGCGTCAATCAAAAGGGCCAGCCCTGCGGCGTCATCGCTGCCCAGGTCCACTCTGAGCACTCGTCGCCGTCTTTGTTTCAGCGCGGTAAAGTCGCCCCAGGCTTGAGCCTGGATCAGGGCGTCAAAGGTATAGTTTGTCTCCGGCACAGACAAGTTGTCGGCGGGCTGATCGGTAATCTGTAAAACCAGTACGGAGTTCGGTCCGCCCTTGTGAAGCTGTCCGGTGGAATGGAGAAAACGCGGGCCAAAACCGAGCGTCGTGGCCAGCCCAAGGCGCTGTTGAATCGCGGCGCAGAGTGCTTGTAACTGCGCAGAGTTTTCGGGCGAAGGATTGACATAAGCTTGGACCACGACATAGTCGCGTGGTTTTTTCCTGCCGAGCCATGAATCGACCGCGTCGCGCAAGCGATCTTGATCAGCAACTGCAATATTGTCCTTTTGCTTGTTGGTTTTGCTGCCCGATGCTTCGCTCATCGCTTGCTTGGCGAGATCTTTCGCCAATTGCACGTCAGGTTGATTGAAGGGATGAATGCCGATTGCCGCGCCAGCAGCAGCGACGGCAAATTCCCAGCGGAAGAATTCCTGGCCGAGATCGTACTTGTCCTTGAGCTCGATACGGGCCAGCGGATGGCCATTCGCCTCGAGGGCTGCGGCTTGTCGATCGAGCGCATGGTTTTGATCGCCGTCCAGGCGCAGATAGACAAAAAATCGATCCGGGCCGTAGGTTTCCGGCGCCGCCAACTTTTCGTTAGCAACGGGGACAATACCTTTACGGTCCTTGCCGGTGCTTTCGGCGATCAATTGCTCGATCCAGGAGGGAAAGCCACTGAGCGAAGGAGAACAGAAAACAGTCACTTTGTCCCGCTTCGCTAGCGTCAGCTCTCCGAGCGCAGCGCCGAGAAGCAGCGCGGGATGCAGGTTCTCAGCCGCGGTCGGCGAGCAAGCGCCGCTCATCCGGCGCGCACGCGCCAAAACTTCTTTGATATCGACGCCGATCAGAGCCGCCGGCAGCAAGCCAAAAACCGTCAGCGCCGAGTAGCGCCCGCCGACATCCTCGGGCGCGTTGAAAATCCCTCGGAAGCGCCTCTCGGTTGCAAGATTCTCTAGCGGAGTTCCCGGATCGGTTATTGCGACGAAATGAGCGCCCGGTTCTGCCACAAGTTGCTTAAGCTTGTCCCAGAAGTAATAAAAAAATGAATTGGTTTCTGTGGTCGTGCCCGACTTGCTCGAGACAATAAACAACGTGCGCGCTAAATCGATGCGTGACGCGAGATTTTTGACCGCAGCGGGATGAGTGCTGTCGAGAACATGAAGCCGCGGAAATCCCTCGGTGTTGCCGAAGGTCTGCTGAAAAACTTCGGGCGCCAAGCTCGAACCGCCCATGCCAAGGAGCACGGCGTCCTTCATATTGTCAGCTTTGGCTTGATCGGCGAACGCCGAAAGCTTGTCGCACTGTTCGCGCATTGTCGCGGGTAGATCGAGCCAGCCCAAACGGTCAGTTAATTCGGGCTCCGGAGTCTTGGACCAAAGCGCGTAATCCTTTTTCCAGATTCGGCTTGCGAAGCCGGCCTTTTGCCATTTGGCGATACGCCGATCAATCCGTTTCTGATAGCTGCCGAGGTGAAGCTCGAGACGGTCCAAGTCAGCACCGATCATCGCGTGGCGCTTCTTTTCCAGACCCCCCATGAGTTGGTCGAAGGATGCCCGAAATGCGGCGACGCCATCTTTCTGAAGTTTTTCGGTAATGGCGTTGAAATCGATGCCGACGCTTGCGAGTTTCTCGAGCGCGCTTTCAGCTTCTTCGAGATTTTGTTTGACCGTGGGGCCGGGAACCTTTCCGTGATCGCGGAAGGCGTTAATGGTTTCCGGCGGCATAGTATTGACGGTCTCCGGACCGATCAGATTTTCGACGTAGAGAATATCGGGGTAAGCGGGGTTTTTTGTGCTTGTGCTCGCCCACAACGGACGCTGCACGCGCGCGCCGCGTTGGCGCAATGCGGCGAAACCCTCGCCATGAAAAATTTCCAGGAAGCGACGGTACACCACCTTGGAATTGGCGATGGCGATTTTACCGGCGAGCGCCTTCGCTTCCGGATTGCCGCTCTCCTCCAGCGCTTTGTCAACAGCCGTATCCACGCGACTGACGAAAAAAGAGGCCACCGACGCCACGCCGGCGGGGTTCCCGCAGCGCTCCAAGCCTTGAATGTACGCGCGCGCTACGGCTTCGTAGTGGCGCATCGAGAACATCAAAGTGATATTGACGTTCACGCCCTGCGCGATCAGCTCTTCGATCGCCGGCAGGCCGGCGGGGGTCGCCGGCACCTTGATCATGACGTTCGGCCGGTTAACGGCGCTTCTCAGCCGCTGCGCTTCGGTGATCGTTTTCTCGGTGTCATCGGCGAGGTGCGGCGCGACTTCGAGGCTCACGTAGCCGTCATCGCCGTGAGTTTCGTCGTAAACGGTGCGCAAGACGTCGGCAGCCATCTGAATGTCTTCGATCGCGAGCGGTTCGTAAAGCTCTCCGACCGAAGCATGCAGATTGCCGGCGAGCAATGCCCGGAGCGCGATATCATAGTCGGTACTGCCGGAGATCGCTTTGTCAAAAATTGTTGGATTGCTGGTGACGCCCCGTAGTCCGTCTTCTTCCACTAACCGTTTCAGCTCTCCGCTCCGGATCAGGTTGCGCCGGATGTAATCCAGCCAGATAGATTGACCCTGCTCTGCCAGTTGTTTCAAAGGATTCATTTTATCTCTCCTCAAAAGTTGCATCGCCGTGTCATCCTGGCGTAGCCGAAGGATCTCGCCATTATAGTGAAACCGGCCAGCGGAATTCCTCGCCCGTCAGACTGTGTGAACGGTGTCATTTCGAGGCCCTTCGACGGGTTCAGGATGAACTGCGCCGAAAAATCTTTCTTCTATGTGGTTAAAATGCAAGATCTCTCACTTGGTCGTTCGAGATGACAAATTGACGAGAATAAGTTTCACACACTCTGTCGTTCAGAATGACAGGCAGCACAAGTTTATTCCGGCAACGTGCTCATCGAATTAACTGCATTTCCCGTAGCGCTGCTCCAACGCCTTA
>JBIOXP010000481.1:0-5479 GCA_044869705.1 Binatia bacterium
TGGACTGCCGGCTCTTCTTGCGTTTCTTGCTAGTTGCCATCTTTTTTCCCTCCCTTGCTGCGGAGCGATTTCGATACGATCAGATAGTGGCACAACCCGAGGAGAGTTTCACCCGCTCGCTGGCCAACACTGCTCCTGGTCTAAAGTGAGCCGCGCGGCAATCAGTGCACAGTGCCGCACGGTTTCAGCATGGGTGGTGTGCGATAAATCCTAGAGTCGCGGACTCCGTCAAACTCCGAATGCTTGACAATGACGTGCAAATCACCGGATTATCGTGCTTGCATATCAGTGGCATGGAATGAAACGTGTGCAGTTCTTCGGACCGATCCCCTCATGAGATTACCTTGCACTAATCGAAGCGCTGCGACATGCCAGGACCCGTGACTGTCATTCTGAGGCTAAGCCGAAGAATCTGAACCGAGATGCTTCGCTGCCGCTCAGCATGACATCAATGCAATATTATATTTAAGCGGACAAGGAGAATAGAAGTGAACTACCGGATGATTTCAGCCGACGATCATATCGATCTTGGATATCTGCCGCGTGATTTGTGGACCGAGCGGCTGCCCAAATCGTTGCGCGAGCGCGCGCCACATGTCGAAGATCGCGGCGACAAGGGAGAGTACTGGGTGTGCGACGGAGAAACCTGGTCGGATTATCGCGGCGAGCGCTGGTTTGCGCGATCGAGTAGAACCCGCCTCGCGCTGGACCGCGGTGGTGTCGGCGAAGCGCACCGACCGACTACGCCGCAAAAGCGGCTCGCCGATATGGATCGCGACGGCGTCGAAGCGTCCTTGATGTTTCCGCCGATCATCGCCATGCAAGTCGGCGATGCCGAGCTGAGAAACGCCTGTGTGCGCGCGTACAACGATTGGGCGCTCGATTTCGGCAAGGCCGCGCCCAAGCGATTTTTTCCGGTAGCGATGCTCTCCTCGGTGGATGCCGAGGCGGCACGCGATGAAGTTCTCCGGGTGGCGAAGCTGGGATTTCGCGAAGCGAATTTTTTGGTGAACGACGTGACCCTCGAGATGAATCTCAAGCCATGGGACGTTTTCTGGGATGCCGCCGAGGATGCCGGAATTGTCGTGTCGTACCATGTCGGCGGCAGCGTGCAGCGCGGCACGGTGCGCGCGACCATCGACTCGGTAAAACCGGGCGAACGACAGGGCGTTTTCGATATGGGACTCAGTAATGGCGCGACTTCTTTTTTCAACCCATTCGTCAACATGTTCAACTTCGGAACCTTGGAGCGCCATCCAAACTTGAAGTTTTGCCTCGCCGAATCGGCCATCGGCTGGATTCCCTTCGTCGTGCAGGAGATGGATTACCGCTACAAGCGGCAGTTCGAGCGAAAAAAATCCGAGGACATTCCCCTCAAGTCGATGCCGAGCGAGATCTTCAAACGGCAGGTTTGGGCGACGTTTCAAACCGATCTGGTAGGACTACATCTGACGCAATTCTTCGGCGATGGCCATATCATGTGGGGCTCGGATTATCCGCATCCCGACAGCACCTGGCCTTTTTCGCAGGAGATTATCGCGAAAGATTCGGGCCATCTCGCAGAAGATCTGAAACAGAAAGTATACCGTGAAAACGCCGCTGCTCTGTACCGAATGTAGCGCCGCTGATGGTCCAAGCCCGTTCAGTTCCGCGTACCGACTCGATGTCCTGAAAGAGATCAGTCGCGCGCTGGGGCTTCTTTTCCACCGTTCAACATCCTGCGGATCGCGTCCGCGCTCGTCTCGGCCTCGCCCGCGCGCGCCTCATAATCGCGCTTGAGATCCGGTAAATCGCCGTAGTGTGCCGCGAGCCGGCGCAGCGCAATACCCTTTTCCTGCAAAGCCCTGAGCGCCGAATAGAGCGCTTGCTCGATGGCATCGGATTGCTCGGCCAACAAACTCTCCGGCGAAAAGGCATGACCCGTGTGGCAACGGTACCGGGTGAGATTACCATTCTGCAGCTCCCAGAGCGCGCCGTGGCAGGAAGGGCAGGCAAACGCGGTCGGGGCGCCGCCCAACTCGGACATATCCTCAGCTTCCTTGGTCATTTTTATAAACTCGGCTTCCGTTTGGATGGTCGACGAAACCTGGTCGGGAGCGTCGGCGGTTGTTCGGTCTGCGAGATCGATCAGCAATTCGGCGATTTGCTTGATGGTTAACTGATGATCGACAGCGACATTTCTGAGCGCATTGAGCGGCATGTCGGAAAAGAGAGCCTCCGCCGGATCTTGCACGACAGCGGTGCCGCCGCAGGCTTTGATTGCCGCCAACCCCGCGCTGCCGTCATCGAGATTGCCGCTGAGCACGACCCCGACCACGCGCGAGTGATAGGCCCACGCGGCGGAGCGGAACAGAGGATCGACGGCGGGCCGGTGGCGGTTTTCTTTGGGACCATGAACAATGCGCACGCGCCCGGGCTCGAGCAGCATGTGGCGATTGGGGGGTGCGACATAGATCCGGCCATTCTCAATTGGCGTGTTGTCGGCGGGGTGGCGCGCCGGCAAGCTGCCCGCCCGTTGCAACAGAGCCGGTAGCAGGGAAGGGGCATCCTGAGGAATGTGTAAAACGACGAAAAGGGCCGCCGGCAACTCGGCTGGGAGCAGGCTCACAAGAGCTCTGAGCGCCTCAACTCCGCCGGCCGATGCACCGATGGTAATGATGTCGTGCGTCGCCATAAAGGCTCCTTGGCTTACGAGCCGATCGAGTCACCCAAAAAAAGGCTAGCATCGTTACGGAGGTTGTTATAAGGCCCGCGGCAAAATAACTGAAGTCTACTGATGCGGTTGGCGACTTAACCTGTCCGCCTGCGCGGAAATGACGATCGGGCGCGGCAGGTCGTTCTCTGTGCGTGACCGTAAGCTGAATCATTCCAGCCGTCTTCTGGCGTTCGCGGAAATGGTGGAAGAGATGCGCTCTGTTTAGATGCTAGAGCGAAACGTACTCTGCGCAGGCATTTTCCACGCCGAAATTGGACTTCCGAGGCACCGTGCCATTCGGGCAAGGTTCCTCGCTCCCTAAGGCGGTAGCAAGCGAATCTTTATTGGCTCGTCATGGACTCCGGGGGGGGGGGAAAAGCGGCAGAATTACTTTGAAGGTAGTGCCTTTTCCGGGCTCGCTCTCGACTTCAATCCGTCCGCCGTGATTCTTGACGATGCGCTCGCAGATCGGCAGTCCCAGACCGAGGCCGGTTTTTTTGTTGGCGGTGTAAAACGGCTGAAAAATTTTCTTTGCCTCGTCGCCGGTCATGCCGCGGCCGGTATCCGTAACCGTAATCACCGTGGCTTGATGGGTGCTGTTCTGCTCGGCGCCCACGGTCAATGTGCCGCCTTCCGGCATGGCGTCTATCGCGTTCAAATAGAGATTGATCAATACCTGCTCGAGTTGCTGTGGGTCGGCGTCGATGGGCGGCAGATCGGGCTGAATGTGGCGAGCCAAAATGACTTTCTGTTTGTAGAGGCGGCTCTCCATCATGTGCAGGGTGGTGTCGATCACCGCGTGGATATAAGTGGGGCGCCGCTGCGCGTCTCCGGGACGGGCGAACTGCATCAGGTCCTGAATAATTTTTTCGCAGCGCTTGGTCTCCTCATCGACGATCCGCAACGCCTGGTGTTGCGAACTGGAGGGATCGGTGTCTTCGAGAAGATCCTCGACAAATCCCATAATTACGCCGAGCGGGTTATTGAACTCGTGCGCCATCGACGCGGTAATCTCACCAAGCGAGACCAGCCGTCCCGAAGCGATCAATTGTTGCTCGAGGGCCCGGTTGTGCCGGCGCATTTCTTCCTCACTGGCCATCAGCTCACGGAGCCGGTTGCGCTCGGTGATATCCTCGATCGCGAGCAGGATCAACTTGCTTTGACTCACTTCACGGGCAATCGGTTTGGCGTTGAGGAGGAGGCGTCGCGGGCCGGTGGAAAGCTCTTGGCCGATCTCCAAATCGCGGCACTCTTTGCCGCTTTCGGTGATCTCTTTCAACGCCGCACGCAGCTCCGGAATGTCCCAGGCGCGTTTGCCGATGTCGAAGATCGACCGGTTTTGCGTCTCCGCAGGCGTCAGCCCGGAAGCTTGATAAAAAGCCCGATTGGCCGAGATGACACTGAGCTCGTGATCCAGCACGAGCAGCGATTCGTTGACGGTATCGATGATGCCCTCGGCGAACTGACTCGCTTCGCGCATCGAGATTTCGGAAAGCTTCAGTGCGGTCACGTCATTGAAGGTCAGAACGACGCCGTCGATCTTGTTCTCCAACGTGCGGTACGGGAGGCAGGTCATGATGTACCAGCGCTGTTTGCCGGTCTGGATTTCCTTCTTGATCGGAACGATCGTATCGAGAACTTTTCGCGCGTCCGAAACCAGATCATGGCCGCTAAACCGATGAGTCAAATCGCGCAGCGGCCGGCCGACATCGGAAGAGATGACGTTGAAAACGGTCACCGACGCCGGCGTAAAACGCTTGATTCGCAAATTTCGGTCGAGAAATATCGTCGCGACCTCGGAGGAATTGACAAAGTTCACCAGGTCGTTATTGGCCTCGCTCAGCTGGTCAATTTTAGAGTTGAGCTCGCCATTGACGGTATTGAGTTCTTCGTTTACCGACTGGATCTCTTCCTTCGAGGTCTCGAGCTCCTCGTTGGTCGACTGCAGCTCCTCATTGATCGAGAGAATCTCTTCGTTGGCCGCCTTGAGCTCTTCGGCGGAAGTCTCGTACTCGTTGACCGTTGCCTGAAATTCTGCTCGCACCGTCCTGAGCTCGGACTCGAGCTGTGCGACCAGAGTGACGTCCTCGCCGTTACTTCCTAAAACAGACCGGAGCCCCTCGCTCGTATGCTCAGGTAGATCCTGGAACATCACCGAATATAAACGTTCGGTATTGGATCGGCCGGGCGCCGGACTGATGGTGATCTGGACCGGCAAGCGGTTTTCTCCGCGATTGATCTCGATAGGCGGCAGCTCGATGGCCTTTTGTTCTTCTACGGCCTGGCGCAAGCCCATGCGTATTTTTGCTGCGGTGGCGGTGCCCACCATGGTCAGCAAATTCGTATTGGGCTCTCCCGTGGGGTGTTCCAGGTATTTCGCGGTGGCGCCGAAAAAATAACGAATCGCGCCGTGCTCGTCCACCAAAACCACGCTGGCCTGAAAACGGTCGAGCAGCACGTCCTGAATCAACTCGGACAAATAGCCGGAAGAGGAAGGTTGCGGTTTGTTGCCCAAATCGATGCCCCATAACCGCTTACGGTTATAGGCGAAGTCCGGAACGCCGGGAGGCACCGTCGCGGTGTTCCGACGATATATCCGCCATTTGGTGGACACCGGCACAAAATAGCTATCCTGCGAGGCGGTCCCGTCTGACTTGCCGAGAAACAAATAGCCATTGCCGGTAAGCGCGAATGCGAAAAGCGAGAGCAGCCGTCGCTGCGCCCCCGGCTCGATGTAAATCAACAAATTGCGGCAGCTCACCAGGTCGAGCCGGGAAAACGGCG
>JBIOXP010000482.1:0-3886 GCA_044869705.1 Binatia bacterium
TGGTGGTGAATGGTCTGTTTGATTAGAATATAACCGCGTTTGCTCTTGTCGCAGCAATTAAAGCGAATGTACTACGCTGCGGTCGGACGGTGGATTGGGCAATTTAGCTACGTGGTGGCATCAAATGCATTCAACAGCTCATCCGATGTTTCGTCGTCATTTGCCGGAGAACCCGGTAGTTCTAGGGTGATTGATTCCTGAATACTGGGTCACGCTCTCTAACGCCAACTTGTCCGGATAATGATGTATTTCGTTCCATGATTAGTTTCTCAGGAACCTACGGCGTGTTTATGGCAAAAAACTATTTGATTGCATTTGTTCGTCTTCTTTCTGCCATTCTATTTCTCGTGGTGATCTTGTGGGCGGCAAATTTTCCCTACAATACCGATGCGCCATTGACTTCGACCGAATTAGCTGCAGCGCGAAAATATTACACAGAAATCTACATGAAACCCGCCAACGATGCCGCGGCGGCCGAGACTGATTATGATCGAAAATACCAGGCAATCGCCGAACAGATGACGGAACGTTTTGAGATCGTCGAATGAGTTTCAGAATTCGTCGACCGCTTCAAGTTAAGCAAAAACTCGGTGCTCGAAATCGGCTCCGGCCGCGGTTATCTGCAGGACATCGCAGAGAATTATACCGGGCTGGATATTTCTCCGAACGTCGCTCGTTTCTATCACAAGAAGTTTATCGTGGGCACAGCCACTGCGCTGCCGTTTCCCGATGACTCATTCGATGGAGTGTGGTCCATATGGGTATTTGAGCACGTACCGAATCCCGAGCAAGCATTCCGCGAAATGCGCCGCGTGACACGTAATAACGGTGTGATTTTCTTGCTGCCGGAATGGAATGTCGACCCCTGGGCAGCTCAGGGCTATTCCGTTCGGCCTTACTCCGATTTTGGCCTGATCGGAAAAATGATCAAGGCCACAGTCCCATTCAGATATCGCTGAACGAGGTCCGGGCTGCGGCCATTTTACCGGTCAGACTTTCCAGGAAAATCGTCGCCGAATTTGGCCCGACAAACTTACGGTATCAGCGACTGCAACCCAATTACGAACAGTATTGGGTGGCGGACAGCGATGCGGTGAATTCGATCGATAGCTATGAGGGGGCGCTCTGGTTTTTGAGCCGGGGAGATGAATGTCTGAATTGCGGTGATGCGCCAATCGTACTTCCATTGGCGCACGTACCGCTAATAATACGCGTTCATAAAGCAACTTCATAGCCTCGATCCCCATCACCGAACCCGATTTTTTGGTTGCCGGCTGGTTCCGCATTGAATAGCGGGCATTGCGCAGTCAAGCCACAATGTACTCTCCATTTTGACTCTCCCGCCCCTATCCATTAGATTGACCAGATTCGCGCCTCAAAGGATTTCCGAATGGTCGAGATGGAAAAAATCGTGTCGCTGTCCAAGCGGCGCGGGTTTATTTTTCAATCCAGCGAGATTTACGGTGGCACGGGCTCGTGCTGGGACTACGGGCCGCTCGGCGTCGAGCTTAAAAACAATGTCAAGCGCGTCTGGTGGCGCGATTCGGTGCAAAGCCGCGCGGACATGGTGGGACTCGACTCCTCTATTCTCATGCATCCTCGAGTTTGGCAGGCGAGCGGTCATCTGGATCACTTTACCGATCCGATGGTCGATTGCCGGGCGTGCAAAAGGCGCTTTCGCGCCGACCAGCTCGATGACGATCCGTGGGTGCATTTTTGCGAAGCCACCAAAGGCAACAAATTCACTATTCCCGGCGGCGAGGCCTGCAAGCATTGCGGCAAAACGCGCACGCTTTGCCCCGCCTGCGGCAAGGGCGAGCTTACCGAACCGCGGCAGTTCAATTTGATGTTCAAGACCTTTATGGGGCCGGTGGAAGACGATGCTGCAGTGACTTATCTCAGACCGGAAACCGCGCAGGGCATCTTCGTTAACTTCGATAACGTGCTCCAGTCGATGCGCATGAAGCTGCCATTCGGCATCGCCCAGATCGGCAAATCCTTTCGGAACGAGATCACGCCGGGCAATTTCACGTTCCGCAGCCGCGAATTCGAACAGATGGAGATCGAATTCTTTGTCATGCCGGGGACCGACGAAGAATGGCATCAGCGCTGGATCGACGAGCGCTTTGCCTGGTATTCGCGCTACGGCATTCGGAAGGAAAATCTCCGCCTGCGCGAACACGCCAAGGATGAGCTGGCGCATTACGCCAAGCGCACCGCCGATATCGAATACTTATTTCCAATGGGGTGGAGCGAGCTCGAAGGCATCGCCAACCGCACGGATTTCGATCTCAAACAGCACGCGCAGTTCAGCGGCAAAGCCCTGGAATATTTCGATGAGGAGACCAAACAGAAAGTCGTGCCGTTTGTCATCGAGCCGTCGGCGGGCGCGGATCGCGGTACTTTGGCTTTTCTGGTCGATGCGTACAGTGAGGAAGAAGTCAGAGGCGAAAAGCGGGTCGTGTTGAATCTGCACGCCGAGCTGGCGCCGATCAAAATCGCGGTGTTACCGCTGCTAAAGAAAAATTCGCGCATTGTCGATACTGCACATAGACTCTGCGCGGAGTTACGCAAGCGCTGGCATGCAGTTTATGATGACACCGCATCGATCGGACGGCTGTATCGCCGGCAGGACGAGGTCGGGACGCCTTTCTGCGTCACCGTCGACGTGCAGACCGTCGGCGACGAGAAAGCTGCTGCCGATGAGAAGGTGACTATTCGCGACCGCGATACTATGAATCAGATGCGTGTACCGATGACCGCATTGCCCGAAATCACGGCAAAGCTGATGGATGGCGGCTGGTCCGATGTATTTCGTGATTACGGAATCACGAAGCCGTAGCCGGGCGTATTTGGAATTTGTATTGATAGTCAGTCGGGAAGTCGGAAATCCCCCTATTTCCCCTTTGCCAAAGGGGGGATGTAAGGGGGATTTTTTTTCCAGGCGGAGAACTGGGTGCTACCTGCTTTCGCCACGAATGCTCGGAACGACGATCCAAATAGAAGGACACGACGATTTTACGCCATTACCACCGGATCAAATTTCTTATTGAGCGTTATCGGCGCTTTTTACTGCTCGGGCTTCTCTCGCTCGTCTGCACTGATCTTGCTGGGCTCGCACTGCCGTGGCTGATCAAGGGCGGCATCGACACTGCGCTTCACAGCACCGATGTCCAGCGCTCATTAGTGAAATACCCTCTGCTGATTCTCCTTGCGGCGAGCTTTCAGGGGTTTTTCCGGTACTGCTGGCGGATCAATATCCATGGTTTCTCGCGCCGCTGTGAGGCGGATTTACGCGAACGGGTATTCTCGCATCTGCAGAAATTGCCGCTCACCTATTTCCAGAACAACAAAACCGGCGATCTCATGTCGCGCCTCACCAATGACATTCATGCGGTCCGGGAGCTGATGGGCTTTGGCTCTTTGGCGATGGTCGATGCCGCGGTTGTGCTTGTGTTCAGCTTGGGTTTGATGATCACCATCAATCCTCGGCTCACCTTCTGGTCTATGCTGGCGATGCCTCTGATTCCGGTGGTGGTACGATTTTTTGGGCGAGAGATTTTTCGGTTTTCACGGGAGACTCAAGAGCAGCTGAGCGCGCTCAGCGCATTCGTTCTGGAAAACCTCTCAGGCATTCACGTTGTCCAAGCTTATGCTCAGGAACAGAACCAAATCCGCCGTTTTGACGCGATCAGCTCCGGATATCGCGGCAAAACCATGTGGTTGGCGACACTCTGGGGAATCTTTTGGCCATTGATGCAGGTGATGGCAGGGTTGGCAGCGACCGTCGTCCTTTGGCTCGGTGGTCGGCAGGTGCTGCAAGGCACGATGACCTTGGGCGAATATGTCGCGTTCAACGGCTATCTGGCGATGCTCACCTGGCCCC
>JBIOXP010000483.1:0-7681 GCA_044869705.1 Binatia bacterium
CGATTTGCAGCTCGAAGCTCATCAATCAAAAATGCAAGTATATTTGTTCGAACCCGAATTGTCACTTTTTCATGAGCTGCAGCGAGTTTGATCTCTGAGGCCACCGCTTTACTTCGAGAGTACTAGGCGCATGTCTAAAACTGCTGGCATCGTGATCATCGGCAACGAGGTCTTGTCGGGCAAAACGCGGGACACTAATTCCCATTTTTTCTGCACCGAGTTGCGGCAACTGGGCGTCGAGGTTCAGAAGATATCGACCATCCAGGATGATATCGAGATTATCGGTAAGGAAGCCGCGAGTTTTTCCGAGCGTTTTGATTATGTTTTCACCAGCGGCGGTGTCGGTCCGACACACGACGATGTCACCATCGAAGGCGTCGCCCACGGCTTGGGTCTCGAGGTGGTTCGTCATCCCGATATCGAGCGACGCATGCGCCAGCGGTTGGGCGATCAGATAAACGAGGCACGGCTGCGCATGGCCAATGTTCCCCAAGGGGCCACGTTGTTGGCGACCGAAGCGCCATTTGCGTCGATCGTGAAGATCCGCAACATTTACATCTTTCCGGGCATCCCGAGAATTCTCGAGGAGCGTTTTCACGCGATCAAAGAGACCTTTCGGGATGCGCCCTACTATCTAAAAAATGTTTATGTCCGGTATGGCGAAGGTATCATCGCCTCAATTCTGAATCAGCTCCTGGTCAACTTTCCTCACCTCATGCTCGGCTCCTATCCTGTTCTCGATCTGCCGGATTATAAGGTCAAAGTCACTCTCGAATCGAAAGATTCGAATTACCTCGACCAAGCTCTCCGGGCATTTATCGCTTCCCTTCCCCAAGACGCAGTGCACCGCGTCGATTGAGAAATGGCCGATTCCTCGCCGTGGGGAGTTCTGGCGCCTTACAAAACGGCGCCGCTTCCGCCTCTGCCCAGTATGCTCAAAGCCCTGGGACCCGGTGTCATTTTCATGGCTTTGGCGCAGGGCAGCGGCGAACTCATCTGGTGGCCTTACATCATTGCCAAGTACGGCTTGAGTTTTCTCTTTTTGTTGCTTCCCGCCTGCTTGCTTCAGTTTCCCGTGACGTACGAAATTGGCCGTTACACAGTGCTTACCGGCGAAAGCATCTTTCAGGGATTTATTCGGCTCCAGCGCCACTTCGCCTTCTTCCTCTGGATTTTGATGACGTTGTCCTTTCTCTGGTTCGGCGCGTTCGCAGCCGCTGGCGGCACTTCGCTCGCAGCCCTGACGAATTTTCCCGTCGGCTGGTCGCCGCGCGCTCAAACGCTCCTTTGGGGCTATGCTTCGATGTCGGTATTCCTCGTGGCGATTTTGCTAAGCAAGGTCATTTACCAGCTCGTTGAAGCCTTCATGTGGGGCGTGGCTCTGCTCACATTGATTGGCCTGCTCTGGGCAAGCGCCAACGGAGAGGCGCTCCACGCACTTCCCGATTTCATAAAGGGCCTGTTTGTGCCGGATCTCACGATGCCTCGGCCGTGGGATTCGGCGGACGCCACCAAGTTGCTCACCGCGATTACTTTTGCCGGCCTTGGTGGTTTCTGGACGCTGTTTTATTCGTACTGGGTCCGTGACAAAGGAATCGGTATGGCGCACTACATGGGCAGGCTAACCGGGCCGATCACCGGCAAAGCCGAGGCGATCCCGAGTTTCGGTTTTGTCCCTGGAAAAGACGAGGGGCTCGCTCATGTGCGTCGCTGGCGTCACTATTTATTCTGGGACATCAGCATCGGCATCGGTGGCAACTTATTGACGACGCTGATGACGTGCCTGCTCGCCTACGCGCTGCTGTTCCCCAAAGGCCTTCTACCTCAAGGTTACGAATTGGCGGTTGTGCAAAGCCGCTTTTTCGAAGTGAGCTGGGGAGTGATCGGCAGATTCTTGTTTCTCATCGTCGCGGCGGCATTTCTTTCGGACACTTGGCTTGCCACCGTCGATGCCGTGAGTCGGATTCACACCGATTGCCTGTTTGCGTTTTTTCCCAAAGCCCAATCGATTTCGGTGCGCTCGTGGTACTTGATCTTTCTATTCGTCCTGACTGCGGTCACCTCTGCGACGATGGGAGCCGCCGAGCCCGGGCCGTTGATTTTGCTCTCAGCGGTGATCGGTTTTGTCGGCACCGTACTTTTTTCCGTCGCGCTCATCTTTCTCAATCATGTTTATTTGCCGCGCCACCTGCCGCAGCTTGCGCGTCCCGGACGCGTGAATCTGATCTTTCTCTGCGTGTCTTGCCTTGCCTATTTCGTTTTGGCGCTGGCCTACCTTTTAACGGTCACAGGAATAGTTTAGTAGAATGAGGCCAGGCCGCGCGCAATAATCCGGAGGTCTACTTGACACCGGTTAATGGCTGGCCGCTCTGCGTGCCGATCCAAACTTCGCCGCCTTCGAACACTTCTTTTTTCCAGACCGGAACGGTCTTTTTGATTTCTTCGATCGCAAAGCGGCTGGCAGCGAACGCCGCGTCGCGATGCGCCGACGAGACGACAATAATCACGCTCGCTTCGCCGATCTGAACCGGACCGAGACGATGCACGATGGCCATTTTGCAGATGGGCCATTTTTTCTTTGCCGCTTCGCCAATTCGCGCTAACTCCTTCTCGGCCATCTCGGGATAGCCTTCGTAGTCTAGAGCAATGACTCTTCGACCTTCATTGTTGTTGCGCGTTGTGCCAATGAAGGGAACGATCGCACCGGCCTCCGGATCCGTGACGTAGTCCACCAGTTGCTGCAAATTTATCGGTTTATCCGTGATTCGAAACATCTATCTCCTTAGGTGAAATCTAAAATCTGCATTTGCCATACCAGCACGAGCGAGGTCACCCTCCGCTCACCGGCGGGATAAACACCACCTCATCCTGCTCGTGTAAACCATAATCCGCGGTGACATAGTTCTGATTAACGGCGTACAATAGACGGATGCCGGGCACGGCCAGCTTGGGATAATCTTTCTGCAATTCGCGCCAGAGATCACCGACCGTGCTCCCGTCCGACAGCTCCTTAGAAACATCGGAGGCGCCGGCGCGCTCGCGCAGGATGGCGAAAAATTTCACTCGGACGGTCATTTTCCCTGAACCTGAGAAACCATGTGTCTAATCTCGCTCAGCACGAGCTTCTCCATGGCCAGCTTCACGGCGGCCTGGGAACCCGGCAGCGAGATCAACACTTTGCCGCGCGCGCTCCCGGCGGCCGCACGGCTCATGATCGCGGCCGAGCCGATATCGAGATAACTAAGATAGCGAAAGATCTCGCCAAAACCGTCGAGCTTCTTTTCTAAAAAGCGGCTTACCACTTCGTAGGTGCCGTCGCGGGGAGCGATACCGGTGCCGCCGTTGACGATCACCGCATCGACATCGTCTTTCCCAAGCGCGGTGGCGAGCAAACTCTCGATCTCCTGAGGCTCGTCCTTGACGATCCGATAGCCGCTGATCTCATGCTGATTGTTCTGCAACAAATTTTTGATCGTCTGGCCGCTCGTATCGGAGCTTTCGTCGCGTGTGTCGCTCACGGTGACGACAAAAAATCGGATACTCTTTTTGCCTCTTTCTCTATGCTCATGAACCGACATAGGCTTTTCTCCGCAGAAACTCTCAGGCGAATCATAGCAAGCCGGGGTGGGGTTGCAAAGCTGGCCGAAGGCGGGGCTGCTTCGAGTTGCCGGTGCCTCTCGGGCCGATTATGATGCTCCTCAGTGGCAAAACCATTTTCGCTTTACGTTCATATTCCTTACTGCCTCAGCAAATGCCCTTACTGCGATTTCAACTCACATGTCGTTCCCGAAATTCCCGAACAGGCCTATGTGGACGCGCTGCTAGCGGAACTGGCGCACTACGGCGAGTCGGAGGAATGGCGCGGCCGTACGGCGCAAAGCATTTTCTTTGGCGGCGGTACGCCGTCAACGTTCAAGCCGGAGAGCATCGGAAAGCTCCTTGCCTGGATAGCGGCGACTTTCCCCGTCGAGAGGGACTGCGAGATCACTCTGGAAGCGAATCCCGGCACTGTGGACAGCGAGAAGTTCCTTGGCTATCGCGATGCTGGAATCAATCGCATCAGTCTCGGCGTGCAATCATTTCAGCCTAAGCTGCTTCAATTTCTCGGCCGTATTCACGGCGTGAACGAAGCCAAAAACGCGCTCCAGATCGTACAGCGGGCGAACTTCGACAGCTTCAGTTTGGATTTAATCTATGCCAATCCTGGCCAAACGATTGCTGAATTGGCAGAAGACCTCGACAGCGCGCTTGCCTTTCAGCCGCCGCATCTCTCGGCTTACAACTTGACGTTCGAGGAAGGTACGCCATTTCACCACGAGTATCGCACCGGAAAAATGCGCTCTCTTTCGGAAGACGAAGAAATTGCGATGGCGGAGCTGATCGAGGCCAAGCTTGCGGCGGTCGGGCTGCTGCGCTATGAGATTTCCAATTACGCTCGGCCGAATTGCCATTCGCGCCACAACTCGAACTACTGGCGCGGCGGCGACTATCTTGGACTCGGTGCCGGCGCTCATAGTTATCGACGAAATCCGGATCACCGAACCGGTCGGCGCTGGAGCAACGAAAAAAATCCCGCTAAATACATGGCGCAGGTCGGAGAGGCGCACCAGGCCATGGCTGATTTGGAAGAGCTCGACCGGAACAAAGCTGCCGCCGAGTTCATGTTTCTTGGACTGCGCATGATCGAGGGAATATCACCGGTTGTTTTCCGCGAGCGATTTGGCGAATTCCCCTGGGAAGCGTTTCCGCGCATCAAAGATTTGATCGAGGCGAGCCTGCTCGAGGTAAAACATGGATTTCTCAGGCTGACAAAAAAAGGCTTGCTGGTCGCCAATTCGATTTTCGTCGAATTTATGTGAACCGGAGGCCATATGATAACGAGCGATCTCAGCCAGCTGCGCATCGACCACATCGGCAGTCTCGTCCGGCCGACAAAGCTCAAAGAGACTTTTGTCCGGCACGATCGTAAACAAATAGCATCTGAAGAATTGAGACAGGCGCAAGACGACGCCGTTCGCGCGGTCATTCAGAAACAGGAGGAGCATGGCTTACCGGTGGTCACCGACGGCGAGTTCCGGCGCCACAACTTTCAAGAGAGCTTTTCCCAGTGCGTTACCGGCTTCGACGTGCCCAAGGATGTTTCGCGCTACTACGAGAAGCGGAACGTTAACGAGAATCCCCTCGAGCGCGCCGAGCAAGACTTCGATGAAGCCGGTCCCGCGATCGTCACGCGGCGCGGCACCACCGAACGACTGAAACTCGTCCGAAACCTTCCTCTGGACGAATTCCGTTTTGCCCAATCAGTGGCCACAGCGCCGGTCAAGGTTACCGTTCTCGGACCGGATCGGATAGCTCAACGTTTCAGGTGGGAAAGCTCGCTCGGCGTCTACAAAGGTTTGGACGATTTTGTCGAGCATGTCGTCCAGATTGAACGACAGATCATCGCGGATTTGATTAAGGCGGGCTGCAGGTACATTCAGATCGATGCTCCCGGGTATACTGCTTACGTCGATAAAGTCTCGTTGGAGAGAATGCGCAATCGGGGCGAGGATCCGGAGCGAAACCTGCAGCGTTCGCTGGAGGCCGACAATGCACTTATCGAAGGTTTCACGGGCGTGACGTTTGGTATTCACATCTGCCGCGGTAATGCCCGGACGATCGATCCCAAAACCGGCAAGCTCGTGCCGCAGTGGCACCGCGAAGGCGCCTACGACGCCATTGCCGAAAGACTTTTCAATACGCTCAAACACCAGCGCTTCCTGCTCGAGTACGATAGCGAGCGCGCGGGCGGCTTCGAGCCGCTCCGGCTCGTCCCTAAAGACAAAATCGTCGTGCTCGGTTTGGTGTCGACCAAGAACTCCGATATGGAGAGCGTCGACGGTCTAAAGCAACGTATCGCGCAAGCAAGCAAGTTCTTGCCGCTCGAGCAGTTGGCGCTCAGCCCTCAATGCGGCTTCGGCGGCATCGATTCCAAGGTGCTGAGCGAAGACGAAATGTGGAAAAAGCTCGATACGATTGTGGCCACCGCCGAGCAGATCTGGCGTTAATAACTATAAGGCGGCAGTTCAGCTGTCCCGTCTCGCCTCGCTCAGCCACTCCTCGTGCACGTCGACCCAAATCGTATCGGGTTCATGGCAATTGGAGAGCTCGCTGATATCAAACTTAACCGTGTAGAGCGGGTTATGCACGCCGCGATGATCGCGGATGTTTTCGAGCACGCCGTGAACGGCGCCGATGACGCCGCGTTTGCCGCGGATGTAGCGCGGCGTGCGCGGATTGCCGGTCGGGTTTTCATCGGCGACCATCACCGCATCGCCGAGTTTGTACTTGCTGTTCGTTTGACTCATGACGCGCCTCAATCGGGCCGAACCCGCGGGGTTTCCGCTTCGATATGAGCCGCTTCCCGCTCGCGTAACTGCTCCGGTTCCAAGGCATAGCCGGCACCGATCAAGCTGTCGACTGTCACGAGCTTGGCCAGTTCTGCTTCGGACATGCTGTCTGTACCGGCGGGCCGCTCGGGAAGAACGAAATAGCGCACGTCGGAAGTGCTGTCCCAGACGCGAAGCTCTTTTTCCCGCGCGATCTCCAAATTGAACATTTGTTTGATGCATTCGCGCGGGTTTTCGACGATATTGGTTCGATAGCTCTCGTGTTTGTACCACCAGGGCGTGTCGCCGAGAATGTCGTACGGATAACAGGAGCAAAGCGTGCAGACGATCACGTTATGAATCCTGTCGCTGTTCTCTACCACAACCAATTTGCCGACTTTGCCCTGATGTACGCCCATTTCTCTTAGCGCTTCGCGGCCGGTGGCGAGCAACGCCTGTTTGAATTCCGGATCGCTCCACGCCTTCGCAACAATCACGCCTCCGGCCCACGGCCGTTCTTCATGCAGTTGTTTCCAGCGTTGTTCGAGATCCGTGCGGGTCGCCCAGCCGCGTTTGATCAACGCCTGAACGAAGACTTCCAACAATTCCTGATAATCGGTCAAATCCCGCTCGAGATTGACCATGCGTTCTTCGAGTGCGCCGTGGTGTTCTTTCTTCTTTATTTTGAAAAAATCGTCGTAGTCGCCGCGCTCCTTGCGGTTGTCCTCCGTCACCATGTCCATCCCTTCGACAGCGCGCGCGGAAACGAGAGCGATGCCTTTGACGTATTCATCGAGCCATTCCTCCAAGTAGCGCACGCGGGCTTCGATATTCTTTCCCTGCGGCTTGCCGATCTTGAAGAAATGATCTTTCTTTTTCAGTGACGCGCGCACCTTGAGCAGGTCATAGAATGTGACCACACCGCGCCGCAGTAAATAAATGATTCGAGGTTCGAAGCGCTTGGCGCGGTAATATTCCAGATCCTCCTCGACGGCTTGAATATGGGCCATGTAGTCGTGCATATGGCCCTCGAACGCCTTGTGTCCATGCTTGCCTGACATTTCAAATCCTCCGAATACGCTCTCAATGAGTGTCGAATATCGCCTGATATTCTTTGAGCTTAGCTTTGGTGGCCTCAGTTTCCGCCGCGCTCGGCTTTGCCGGATCCGCCGCCGGCGGCAAACACCCGAATTTCATTAGACAAGCCATCAACAGCAGCCGAGCTTTCGTTGCCGTCAAATTGCTGCCGGCGATCGCCAACGGATCACGCGTGGGATCGACAAAACCGCCGGCATTACCGCGCCCGACTTTCA
>JBIOXP010000484.1:0-5370 GCA_044869705.1 Binatia bacterium
GGGGATTGCCTTTTATCGCACCCACAAAGTGGAAAGCATCCAAATGATCAAGGAGTTTCTGCGCGTCGCCGACACCGCCATCGCCGAGGAAGCTTACGATTATTATTCCCGCATCACGCCGGCAAAACCCTATCCAAGCGCGGAAGGGGTGCGGGGCGTACTGCTGGAGATCGCGCAATCGGAGCCTTCGATCAAAAATGCCAAAGTTGAACAGTTCGTCGACGGCAGCTTTATTGCCAAACTCGATCAGTCCGGATTTATCGACGGTCTCTACAAGAAGAGATAGTGCTAAGGCGGCGTATGGTATCCGAACTCAAAGAAATGCTCGCCTCACTCGATCGCACTGGCTACTGCCAGTGGATGAAGAGCGAAGGCGTTCCGATCGTCGAGGGCTTTAGCGTGGAAGACGTGCGCGAATTGCCGCTTGCTCCATGGCGCCGGATGGGTGGCAGCGGTGCGTTCGTGCACCTCTACGGCATGGAGGGGCAAACCGGCATGTACGTCGCCGAGATACCGCCGGGCGGCGCGCTCCATCCGGAACGGCACTTGTACGAGGAGATGATTTGTATTCTCGCCGGCCACGGCGCCACTGAAATCTGGCAGGAAGGCGGGATGAAGCGTCTTTTTGAATGGGGACCGTTCAGTTTGTTCGCGCCTCCCTTGAATAGCTGGCATCGCTTGGTGAACGGCGGCCGAGAGCCGGTACGGTTGATGGCGGTAACGACCGCGCCGATCGCGATGGATTTTTACCGCAACGCAGAATTTATTTTTGATTGTCCGTTTATATTCAACGAGCGCTTTCGTGGCGAGGATAGCTATTTCGCCGCCACTGAGAAGTTTTATGCGGTCGGCATGCAGTCGATCTGGGAAACCAACTTCGTGCCCGATGCGAAAGAAGTCAGAGTGCGGGACGATCTGTATGTCAAAGGCAGCGAAGTGGGCATGGTACAGTTCGAGTCCTCGAAAAACGCACTGATCGGGCATGTGGCGGATTGGCCAACCGGTCTCTACCACAAAGCACACTATCACGGCGCCGGGGCGGTGATCGTGATCCTAAAGTCGGAAGGATACACGTTGCTGTGGCCCAAAGAGAGCGGCACCCAACCCTACGCGAATGGCCGCGGTGCTGAAGTCGTCGAACTCCGTTGGCGCGAAGGTAGCGTTTTGAGCCCGCCCAGCGGGTGGTTTCACCAGCACTTCAACATCGGCAAAGAAGCGGCACGCCAGCTCGCCTTGCGATTTGGCAGCCGGATCAATCCCATCGGGCTACATCAGGCCGCCAAAAAGAAGACCGATGGCGTCTATATCTCGGTCAAAAACGGCGGCACCATGATCGAATACGAAGATGAGGATCCGGAGATTCGCCGGCGCTTTGCGGAAAATCTGCGCCGCGTCGGCACCGAGCTGAGGACTGTGTAATAGCGGAGCAATAGATGAAACAAAAAACACGTCGTCAAAAACTGCGTTACGAGGAAATGGTCGCCACCGGACCAGGAACGCTCGCGGGCAAATTTATGCGCCGGTTCTGGCAGCCGATTTGTCGCGCCGAAGATCTCCTCGCCGGTCAAACTAAACCCATCGAGATTATGGGCGAACGTTTTACGCTCTATCGCGGCCAAAATGGCATACCGCATGTGACGGAATTTCGTTGCCCACACCGCGGCACGCAGCTCTCGGCCGGCTGGGTCGAAGGCGATTCGATCCGTTGCATGTACCACGGCTGGCTGTTTAACGCCGCCGGTCAGTGCACGGAACAACCGGCGGAAGAAAAGTCCTTCGCAGCAAAAATTCGCATCAAGAATTTTCCTGCTCGCGAATACCTTGGATTAATCTTCGCGTATTTCGGCGAGGGCCAAGCGCCGCCGTTGCCGCGCTTTTCGCATATGGAGGAGGAGGGAGTCCTCGAGGTCCTACCGACCGAAGTGTGGCCGTGCAATTTTTTTCAACGCATCGATAACAACGGCGATACCTATCATGTGCCTTTCGTTCATCGTGGCGCCTATTCCGCATCGACGGAAAACAATCGCAGCGGTTTGCCCGAGATTTCAAAGCTCGAAAGCCCCTGGGGAACCACCGGCTATGCCACGTTTAAAGAGGGATGGCGCAATGTTTTTCAGTTTTTCATGCCCAACGTTTACGCGTTTCGCAATCCCTCGCCGGAGCCGGAATGTGCTTGGGAAGATCGCATGCAGTGGGATGTGCCGCTTGACGACGATCATTCGTTGGAATTCCGCTTGCGGCGCTTGCCCTTGACCGATTCCGCCGCGGATCAATATCGAGGCAGGCATGAGGCGATCGCTGGCGAGTCGAGGGTTTCCGTCGCGCAGATGGGCGAGGCGGTCCTGTCGGGCAAAATCAGCTTTCAGGATTTGGAGCGTTTTTTTAGCGACAAAATCTCTCTCGTCCACACGCAAGATTACGTCGCTCAGGTGGGACAGGGCTCACGCGCAGAGCGCAGACGCGAGCATCTCGGTCGCTCGGATACCGGAGTAATTTTGTTTCGAAAAATCTGGGAACGGGAGCTACGCGCACTCGCCGATGGGCGGCCGCTCAAGGGTTGGGTCCTGCCGCAAGCGGCCGAAATCCGGTTTCAGGAGGCACGGGAAAAGCTCCGTAAACAGGGATGACGATGAGACAGCGGAACTGAACATGCGCTTCAGAACAGCCAACCGGTGCCGGTTTATCCACCTCCGGCGGCGATCAACTCCGTTCGATGGGCCGGTTGACAGCGGAGTTCTCGGCCGATAATATCGTATTGCGATACTTTATTACCGTTGGGCGATCAAAGCAGGCGCTGGAGGTATAAAATGGCTGCTCACGATGAAGCACAAGAACTGCTCCTCGATGTTAGAGTCGCGGAGGCTTCCCGGATCTACAAGATTTACTTGGCTAACGAAAAGAAAATTCTCGGCACCATTGCCGTAGCCCTGTTTCTGACCGTCTGGGAGCTTGTCGGCAACGTGTTTCAGTGGATCAATCCCATGTTCATGAGCGCGCCATCGCTTATCTTCAAAGCCGGCTATGAGATGTTTCGCACCGGTGAGATCTACCATGACCTGTATGTGAGCGGTGTCGAGTTTCTCGGCGGCTATTTTTTGGCTGCCGCGGTTGGAATTCCGTTCGGCATCATGACGGGGTGGTACAAACGGATGAGCTATATTTTCGATCCGTTTGTCAACGCACTTAACGCGACGCCTCGTGTCGCTCTGCTGCCACTGGTGATCATCTGGCTCGGCATCGGGATCCTATCGAAGGTCGGCATCATTTTTCTTGGCGCGGTGTTCTCGATTCTTATCAATACACGCGATGGCGTGAAGACCACGCCCGCGAATCTTTTGAACGCCGCTCGCAGCTTCGGGGCCTCGGAATGGATGGTCTTTAAAACCGTTGTTGTGCCGTCGACCATTCCTTTTATTCTTACTGGGCTCCGGCTTGCCGTGGGTCGCGCTCTCGTCGGCGTGCTGGTGGGCGAGCTTTACGCCGCAACCGCCGGAATCGGTTTTATGATCACCGTCGCCGGCGCGACATTTCAAACCGACAAAGTTTTTGTCGGTGTCGGTATTTTTGCCTTGAGCGGCATGATCGGCATGGAGTTGTTGACCAAGGTGGAACGACGATTCGACAAATGGCGGCCGCAGGTGGGATCCGATCACTAGACCGTTCTCTCGCCAGCTCCCTTACACGACGGCGATAGCATTCGCCGCAGTATGTGAAATCCTCGCTACTGGTACGTCCGCGTTCGAGGATCGCGTCGGACTCGTTTGCGTTCCGGTGCCGCTTCGGTTGACAGCATTGAACGATGCAGGGGTGTGATGCTCATGAGTGATTTAGTTGAAACACTGGAAGATCGGCTGGCGGATTTTACCCGAGACACGCGGGTTATCCTGCTCTCCGCAATGGCCTTGATCATCGGCTCGCTGAGTGCGGTGGTCGCCTGGGTTCTAGTCTGGCTCATTGCAACGATCACCAACCTTTCCTTCTTCGGGCAGTTTTCATCAAAATTTCAATCCCCCGAACATCATCACCTTGGCTATTACATGGTTCTCGTCCCAGTAATTGGCGGCCTCATCATTGGCCTGATGGCGCGCTACGGCTCGGACAAGATTCGCGGCCATGGGATCCCGGAGGCTCTTGAAGCGATTCTTTTCGGCCGCAGTCAAATGGAACCGAAGGTTGCGATTCTCAAGCCGTTATCTTCCGCGATTTCCATCGGCACCGGTGGCCCATTCGGCGCGGAGGGTCCGATTATTATGACCGGCGGTGCGGTAGGTTCGATCTTTGCGCAATTTTTCCAGCTCTCTGCCGCCGAGCGGAAGACACTTCTTGTCGCCGGTGCTTCCGGCGGCATGGCGGCGATTTTTGCCTCGCCGGTGTCTGCAGCGCTGCTTGCCGTCGAGCTCCTACTATTCGAATGGCGGCCACGGTCGTTTATTCCGGTCGCCATCGCCGCCGTATCGGCTGCGGCGCTTCGTGTTCCCCTTCTCGGTGCCGGGCCGATCTTTCCAGTGACACCCCACGCGATGTTGAATTCGGAAGGTTTGCTCTTTGCTTTTTTGGTCGGCATCGCCGCCGGACTTGGTTCCGGACTTCTCACGACTTTGGTTTATGCTTTCGAAGATTTATTCAACAAGCTGCCGATCCATTGGATGTGGTGGCCCGCCATCGGCGGGCTATTCATCGGCATCGGTGGATTGATCGAACCGCGGGTCCTCGGCGTCGGCTACGACACCATCCATGAATTGCTGGTTGGCCATATTGTCGGCGCGGCGCTGCTCGGTATTTTAATTGGCAAGTCTGTGATCTGGTCGCTGGCCCTCGGATCAGGAACGTCCGGTGGCGTGCTCGCTCCACTGTTAATGATGGGCGGCGCGCTCGGCGCCGGCTTGGCCAAGTTTATACCCATCGGCGATACCGGAGCGTGGGCGCTGATCGGCATGGCGGGTATGATGGGCGGCACCATGCGCTCGCCCCTCACGGCGATGATTTTTGCTCTGGAACTGACCCAGGATCTCAATCTCTTGCCGGGCTTGCTCGCGGGGT
This sequence comes from Binatia bacterium, assembly GCA_044869705.1. Lineage (GTDB taxonomy): Bacteria > Desulfobacterota > Binatia > UBA9968 > UBA9968 > DP-20. Next base: position 5,041 of record JBIOXP010000484.1, read on the forward strand.
GCGTCGCAGCCCACGGTGTGACCGTCTTGCTGTTGCGTCGGTCGATTCTTACCGAAAAAGTCGCCCGTCGCGGCTATCACGTCATGCGCGAGTACGGCGTCGATCCGCTCACCATGGTGCGCGTCGGCGAAGTGATGGACAAAAACCCGCCGCTACTCCCGGCAAAAATGCTTCTCTCGGAGTTATCCGATCGGATCGCGCGCGGCGAGCCAGAAGTGAGCCGCCATGAAAGCCTATTGCTCGTCGACGACAAACAACAGCTGGCTGGAATCATAACGCGCGGCGACGTAATTCGCGCTCTGGCGGAAAATGGCGCCAATCACATAACCG
>JBIOXP010000485.1:0-4269 GCA_044869705.1 Binatia bacterium
GTGGGCAATATGTCGGAGCCGACCGAGTCCGAGAAGGGTAGCCGCACATGGCATCTAGAAAAATCTTGCTCGTGGATGATTCCGAGACCGTCTTGCAGATGGAACAGATGATTCTGGCAAAGAGCTCCTACGAGCTAATTCTGGCCCGGAACGGCGAAGAAGGTGTGGCCAAAGCGCTGACGACCCAGCCGGATCTTATCTTGATGGATGTCGTCATGCCCAAAATGAATGGCTTCGAAGCCGTGAAACAGTTGCGCGAAAACGCCCAAACCCGAAGCGTTCCCATCGTCATGGTAACCAGCAAAGCCGAAGCGGAGAGCATGGAAACCGGCTATCAAACCGGTTGCAGCGATTACATCATCAAGCCCATCGATCACCTCGAGCTGGTGACGAAAGTAAAAAATCTGCTTGGTGAATAGTCGGCGCGCTCGGCGCCCGGAGTCATTGCAGATAAAGCACGGCAAAACAGCCCATGGACTTAGGAACTTCGACAACGCAGACAGTATCAGGACAGCGGACAAGATTTTATCTTCATCCCGGGCAGATCTTCGTTTCCGCCGAAAGCTCCGCCGTAACGACGATTCTCGGTTCCTGCGTTGCCGTGTGTCTGTACGACCGACACCTCGAGATCGGCGGGATAAATCATTTTTTGCTTCCCTTCGATAGCGGCGAAGGCCAAGCGGTCGGGCGCTTCGGCGATCGCGCCGTGGGAGCTTTGATCGAGCAGCTGCTTGCGCTCGGCTCCAGGCGAGAGCGCCTGCGCGCAAAGCTTTTTGGCGGCGCCTGCGTCCTTGACGCCTTTCGCGACCGGCAAAATCATCTCGGTAGTCAAAATGTTCAGATCGCTCGCGAAATATTAGCCACGGCAGAGATCCCGATCGTTAGCGCGGATGTGGAAGGCCAGAGAGGGCGAAAGTTGATCTTCCACACCGACGATGGTTCGGCGTGGATCAAGTCATTGTAGGAAATCGCTATGGATATCGATCTTGAGGCGATCTTACGCATCTTTAAATCCGAATGTGACGAACACCTAGTCCGCATGGAAGAAGCGCTGATCGTTCTGGAGACTGAACCGGATGACGCCAACTGCCTCGAAGCTATTTTTCGCGGCGCCCATACCATCAAAGGCAACGCGGCCGGCTTGGGCTACGTCAAAGTCGGCGAGTTCGCCCATGCCTTCGAAGAATTGCTCCAACGCTTGCGCAACAAGGTCGCGCTAGTCAACAAGGCAAGAATCACTTTGCTGTTGCACGCCGTGGACGCGCTCCGGCAAATGATCCCCGAGGCGATCGGCGGCGCGGACACGCTCTGCGGCGAGCACCAAGCGTTGCTCGCGCAATTGCTCGATAAAAATGCGCCGGGCGCGGTCGGTGAGATCTCAGCCCTTGCGCCAGAACTGAAGCACCAAGCGGCGCGGCGCGGACGGCTGGAAGATCCGCCGATGCGAATGGAGCGCGCCGATACCGTGCGCGTGGACATTCACAAGCTCGATCATATGCTCAATCTCGCCGGTGAGATCGCTGTGGCTCACGGCCGGCTGCGCCAGGCGCTCGATCCTCGGCTCCGTCAACTGGCTGACGCGCTCGCAGCTCACTCGCAATTGGAGCGCTTGTCGATGGATCTGCAAGAGCAAATCATGAAGGCGCGCATGGTACCGCTCGGGCCGATCTTTCGCCAATTCCACCGCATGGTGCGCGACATCGCCCAGGCGAGCGGCAAAGCAGCGCGCTTGAGAATTATTGGCGACGACGTGGAAATTGACCTGAGCATGGTGGAAAAACTCAAGGATCCGCTCACGCATATGATCCGCAACGCCTTGGATCACGGCATTGAAATGCCGGATGTCCGTCGCGCTCGCGGCAAAGACGCGGCGGGCTTGATTACGCTCAAAGCGCTGCACGAAGGCGCCAACATCGTGATCGAGCTCAGCGACGATGGCGCTGGTTTAAACCGCGAACGCATCGCCGCGCGCGTGCGCGCTTTGGGCCTTTTTTCCGAGCTCGAGCAACTCGCCGATGCCGAGCTCTACAAATTTATTTTCGAACCTGGTTTTTCAACGGCGGAAAAGATCAGCGATCTATCTGGCCGCGGCGTCGGCATGGACGTGGTCCGGCGCAATATTGAAACCCTGCGTGGTAACATCAGCCTCCACAGCCGGCCAGCCAAAGGAACGACGATCACTATCCGCTTGCCGCTGACGCTTGCGATCATCGAAGGGTTTGGGGTCGGCGTTGGCGAGGAAATTTATGTGCTGCCGCTGCAGGCGGTCCTCGAGTGCATCGAGCTTCCCGAGGAGGCGCAGCGCGATAAGGCCAGCCGCGGTGTGATCAATCTGCGCGGCGATCCCCTGCCCTATATTCGCTTGCGCGACTGGTTCGGATTGGCGAACGAACGCCCGCCGCGAGAAAACGTCGTAGTCATCGAAGTCGACGGCGTCAAAGCGGGACTGGCGGTCGATTTCCTCTATGGCGCTCGGCAAACTGTCATTAAGCCCCTCGGCAAACAATTTCAGGACGTGCCGGCAATCGCAGGCTCCGCCATTCTCGGCAACGGCCGCGTGGCGTTGATCCTCGACGTTTCCGGTTTGATGCGTGAAGTGATCCGATTACAAGCGCGAGGCGCGCCGGCCGATACAAGCTTGCCTTCGGCGGTCGTAACTCAATCCCTGCGCCCGGAGCCAACGCAATATCATTAAATGGAGAGTTCTCATGGCTGAGAAGTTCAATTCGCCGGACGCAATTCAGTATCTAACGTTTCATTTGGCGGACGAAGAATATGCCGTCGGCATCCCGCGCGTCAAAGAAATCATTCCTTATGGCGCGCTCACGAAAGTTCCTCAAACGCCGCCTTCGATTCGCGGCGTAATCAATTTGCGCGGCAGCGTCGTGCCGGTAGTAGATCTGGCTTTGAAGTTCGGCCTCGGCATCCGCGTGGAGACTCATCGAACCTGCATCGTGATCGTCGAAGCACATCTGGACGGAGAACCGACGACGATAGGCGTTATCGCGGATTCGGTCAACCAAGTCATCGAGTTCTCGGCCGACGACATCTTGCCTGCGCCTGTTTTCGGCACTCACGTAAGCATTAATTTTCTCACCGGCATGGGTAAGTCAGGAAGCAAATTCGTGCTCCTATTGGACATCGACAGAGTGCTATCGGCCACGGACTTAGACAATTCCGCGGCGCCATCCGCCGGCGCCACGCATGGCGCCGCAAACGCGATCGATTGATTCAAGAGACCACGCGCGACTGACGTCGGACTTCCCAGCCATGGAGATGGTTATGTTGAGAGCGATGAGGCAACTCAAGATGAGAAGAAAGATAACCCTTCTCTCGGGACTGTTCAGCGCCGGCTATGCGGCATTCGGCGCTCTCATGTACCGCGCGTTTTCGGCGCCGGCGTCTCTCGAGCATGCCGTGTCCATCAACATGACGCTACTTTTCGGCGCTCTGATCCTCTTGATCGTAATTTCGTTCGCCTACTATCTCGCTTGGAGTATCGCTCATCCACTCGAGCGATTCGCGGCAAAGCTTGAAGATATCAATATCGGCACCTCCGGACTGATTCGTTGGCAAGAAGCTCAAGATCGTCACGACGAGATCGGCGATGTCGCGCGTTCGTTTAACCGGTTCATCGCCACTCTGGACGACGTGATCGGCCAGGTGCGCTCGCTAACCGATGCGGTTTCCACGGCCTCGTATCAGGTTTCGTCTTCCGCGCAATCGTTGTCGCACGGCACGAGCGAACAGGCAGCTTCCGTAGAAGAAACCAGCGCCAGTCTGGAACAGATGCACGCTTCGATCACGCAAAACGCCGAGAACAGTCGACAGATGGAACGGATGGCTCTCCAAGGAGCGAAAGATGTCGAGCACAGCGGCAAAGCAGTCAGTGAATCTGTCGAGGCGATGAAAATCATCGCCGAAAAAATTTCCATCATCGAGGAGATCGCCTACCAGACCAATCTGCTAGCGTTGAACGCCGCCATCGAAGCGGCGCGAGCCGGCGACCACGGCAAAGGCTTCGCCGTGGTGGCTACGGAAGTAAGAAAGCTTGCCGAAAGAAGTCAAAATGCGGCTCAAGAGATCCGCAGCGTCGCCTCTTCAAGCGTTACGGTCGCCGAGAAGGCTGGCCGTATGCTCAGCGAGCTGGTCCCCGCGATCCACAAAACCGCTGAGTTGGTTCAAGAAGTTGCCACCGCATCCCGAGAACAGTCGGCGGGCGTAGCACAGGTGAACCGCGCCATGAACCAGGTCGATCAGGTAACTCAG
>JBIOXP010000486.1:0-9160 GCA_044869705.1 Binatia bacterium
ATCAAAGCCGCTGTTTGCCGCTTTAGCTGCGCCAAGCTCGCCAGTTCAATCGGGGCGCAAACCGATCTTGGTCGCTCGGTGCTCCATGGGCCGTCACGGAAGATGATATTCCAAACCTGGAACTTACATCCGACGAGGCGCTATTGCTGAAGGAAATTCTTCAGAGCCATCTGGGCGACTTGCGCATGGAGATCGCCGGCACCGACCTTCAAAGTTTTCGCGACAAGCTCAGAAAGAACGAGGAAGTCATCAAGGGAATCATCGAGCATTTGGAGAACATGGATTAGCGACCGCTCGTTTGTACTGCGTGTGTGTGAAAATTTCGTGCGCTGCCTGTTTTTCGGTTCTGCGCGATCTCTAAAAACGCCACGTTACGGGATGTCGATCGAACTGTGATCCCGAACAAGCCCACTCAACTACTGCTTTCCTTCATCGTCGCTTTTCTCGTGCTCCTCACTCGGTGTTTTCTCCAAGTCGAGCAATCGATTGATTTCTCTTTGAGCTTCTTCATAGCCGCGCGTGTATCCCTCTGAATAACCGCGATCGTAACTCGCATCGCTAGCCTTCGGAGGCGGAGCATAACCGTAAGCTGGGTAACTATAATACGGATAGGCTGGCGCATAGGCGTAAGGCGGATAGTAATAACTCGGAGCATAGTAATAAGAGCCATACCAACCCGGGCTCAAGGAGAACCGCGATGGGATGACCACGCGATTTGGGAAAAATCCAAACGGCGCGCGGGCAAAAGCTCCTCCGGCAACGAAGCGTGGAGAGAACGGGCGAACGATGACGGTGCGCGGAAAAGATGGACGAACGACAACCGCACCACCTCGCGGTCCCCACGCGAAAACCGAGCTCGGAATCGAAATCATCGCAGCGAGCGCAACGATTGCTGTCGACTTCATAGCGGCCTCCGTTAGTTGTTCAGGTCATTGCCATACGAATCGCAAACCACACATACTTTAAGAGCAAGTCTCCAGCTCGAATAAAAAGAGTTGCTTCGCATACAATAGTTACTTGATCTGCGGTAGCACCTTTGCGCCGAAAACATCTAATTGTCTTGGATCCGGATCGGCCACTCCGATAATTAGCGTATCGAGACCTTTGGCGAGGAAGGCGCCAATGCGATCGGCAACCGCCGCCGGTGAACCCACCAGAGAGGTATCCGCTACGTCGGCGCGGAGCCTGCCGTAGTAGCGCATGACGTAATCTTCGACGGCTTTTATCGCTTTACGCTGATCGTCATCGATCGCCATGAAAGTGAGGCCAGCCTTGTTTATTTTCGTCGGATCTCGTCCGGCCGTTCTGGCATAGCCAGCGATTTTTTCCCAGGTCAATGGAAAGTTTGGGATCGCCGAGCTGCCGCAAATGAATCCGTCCGCCCAGCTGCCGGCGCGCTTCAGCGCCACTTCGGCGCTGCCGCCGGTCCAGATCGGCGGATGCGGCTTTTGAATCGGCTTCGGCCCAAGGCTGAGATTCTCCAGGTTGTAAAACTTGCCTCGAAAGGTGACGCTGTCCTCGGTCCAGAGGCGCTTTATCACTTGCACCTGTTCCACTGCCCGACTACCGCGATGCTCGAACGGAATCTCCACGGCCTGGTAATCGTTTTGGCGGCTGCCGAATCCAAGCCCAAGGGTAACCCGGCCGTTGGAAATAAAATCGAGCGTTGAAACGATTTTGGCGACGTGACTCGCATGGCGCAAATTGGCGAGCAATACCGAGGTCCCGAGACGAATTCTTTGTGTCGCGCCCGCTGCGGCTGCCAATACCGTCAATGGCTCGAGGTTATCGTACGCGACCCGATCGATAGTCCACATTGAGTGACAGCCCATCGCTTCGCAGCTTTTCGCGAACCCGACGACATTCTCCGGTTTGGTGAGGGGAGCTGGATTGACCCAGGCTAGACCGATATGCGCCATTTTTTCTCCTTCACATGAGCTTTTGCGGGCGTTCAATCGAACGCCATTGACGCCGTTCAAATCGTATGACCAGAGCAAAATAGACCAGGCTCGCGGCTCTTTTCAAGATTTCGCCGCTGCGATATACGAATCGGAAGGAGGAACGAAAAATGGAAGCGACGACATTCAAACTCAAAACACCGCATATCACCGGCGGGCGCAGTCATATTCCTCTTGCCAAAACCGACCACATGACGGTCGGGCTCAACTACTACATTCCGGGCAGAAAAAATAAATTACATACGCATCCCGGCGAAGATCACATTTTTGTTGTGATGGATGGCCAGGCGACTTTTTACAACAAAGAACACCAACCGACCGTGCTCAACAAAGGCGAAGGCATCATGCTGCCGGAGAATCACTACTATTATTTCGCCAGCACGGGGGACGTACCGCTGGCGCTGTTTCGGGTCAATGCCAAAAAAGGCAACACACCGAAAGTGGTCCGGGTCGATGCCGAGGGCAACAAAAGATTGGACGAGGAAATCGATTTTATCGTCGTCGACGGTGCAGTGGTCGAGGGGCAGTTTTGGGAGATGAAGTAACCGCCAAATGAAAATAACCGATCTCCAGACGATTCGTCTGCGCGCGCGGATTCCGGCCGAAGGGCAAGTCTTTAGCCGTTCCGGTGTGCGCAGCACGCGGTCGACGACGTTATTACGGGTCGAGACCGATGAAGGCATTTCAGGCATCGGCTCGGCATCAGGTAACGGCGAGCTTATCGAACTGATCGTTGCGAGAGTGATCAAGCCGCTGGTCCTCGGCATGGATCCCACCGACATCGAGGCGATCTGGGATAGGGCCTACGTACGCGGCGGGCACAAAGAATTCGGCAGCCGCGGCATCGGGGTCGTCGCCTTGAGCGGCCTGGACATCGCGTTGTGGGACATACTCGGTAAAGCCCGCGGGGTTCCTGTTTATCAGCTTCTCGGCGGCAAGTGTCGTGATAAAGTCCCGGTATACGCCACCGCGCTTTATCCCGAGGAACCGTCCAAGGTTGCGCGGCGCGCACGCGCATTCGCCGAGCAGGGTTTTCACGGCGTCAAAATTAAAGTCGGTTTCGATCTCGATCAGGATATCCGTATTGTCCGTGCGGTACGCGACGAGTTGGGCAAAGATTTTGTCGTGATGACCGACGCGAACCAGGGTTACAGTATCGATGTCGCGCTAAAAGCGGCCGACGCGTTCGCAGCCTGCGGTGCTCACTGGCTCGAAGAGCCGCTTTTCGTCGAAGACATCGAAGGCCACGCGATTCTGCGCGAAAGGGGCAGAACACCGATTGCCGTCGGCGAAAATTTGCATACCCACTACGCATTCGAGAATTTTATAGTCCGCGGCGCCGTCGACTTCATCCAGCCCGACGTGGCGCGCGTCGGCGGTATTTCCGAAATGATAAAGATTGCCGAGTTGGCATCGGCGCACAAAATCCCGGTATCGTTCCATACTTGGGGCGACGGCGTTGCGCTTGCCGCGAGCGTGCATCTCTCAACAGCGCTCCAGGACTGCACCGTGATGGAACTCGACTACACCTACAATCCGCTGCGCGAAGAACTTTTGCGCGAGCCCTTCAAAGTGCAAAACGGTTATTTGCTTCCGCCGCAAGCGCCCGGCCTGGGCATCGATCTCGATACGCGTACGCTCGAGCGATTTGCATTTACTGGCGCCGAAGATCTTGCCGTTCGACAGAAAACCATCAGCTAGCAGTCCGCTCTTCCCAATGAGCATTCTCCCGCGGCATCGCTCACGAGCGTGAGCTTCGATTGCGTGCTGTCCATCTGTCGGTTGCCGCCCCGCTGCGCACTATTGGGCCGAGATTCCGCAGACCGAGGAACATCCGGTAGTTCGCTTGAGAAATCATCGACAACTGCTACCGGCATAAGGCTTGCGCCGTCTCCGAAAAACCCTATTTCACATCGGGAGGCGTGCACATGATTGAACGTAATCTTCATCGTTTGACCAAGCGATTACGCTTACTGATCGCCGTCATCACGTTGCTCGCATTTCAAACGACATCATTGACCACCGCGCTGGCCATGAGTTCGGCTCGCGGCGGCGCACTTCCGCAGCCGTTGCCATTATTTCCTATGGATAACTGGTGGAATCTTGATATCAGCAGTTGGCCGATCGATCCGAATTCGGCGAACTTCGTCGCGTTCATCAACAACGGAGGCACGCGGCGGCTCCATCCCGACTTCGGCGGTAACGCCGGATCAGGCAATTCCATCTACGGTATGCCTTACGCGGTGGTGACGAACGTTACGGACGCGGATTTGAAAGCGGTACAGTTTGATTACGCCGACGAAAGCGACGGCGTCGATCATTCCACCAACACGAGTTTTCGTTTTTATCCGATTCCGTCCGAAGCGATTACGCAGCCCTACTGGGTCGAAGGCGGCGATCCGGGAAGTCTGGACCTGCGTAGCAGCGAAGACCGGCATCTATTGATCGTCGACAAGGACCGCAACTATCTTTACGAGCTCTACAACGTTTTCTACAACACCACCCAAGGCAAATGGTTTGCCGGTTCAGGCGCATTCTTCGACATGAATACGAATAATCGGCGGCCCAACGGTTGGACCTCGGCGGATGCGGCCGGTTTGGCGATTCTTCCCGGGCTCGTACGCTACGATGAAGTCTACGATCCCGATATGACCGAAATCCGTCACGCCTTGCGTGTGACGGTGCGCGCTACCAACGGCTATGTGTATCCGGCGGCGCACCGCGCCGGCTCCACTACCGGTGCGCTGCCGATGGGCGCGCGCTTACGCCTCAAGGCGAGCGTGAATGTCACGCAACGCACGAGCGATCCGAACCTGCAAAAAATCTTTCGCGCAATGCAGAAATACGGCCTGATCGTGGCTGACAACGGCTCTGACATGTACATCACCGGCACCTACGATACGCGCTGGAATAACGACATCCTCAACCCGGCTTTCGCCAACCTCTCCGCCAGTGACTTCGAAGTGATCCAGCTGGGCTACAATCCCGCACAGACGACCCAACCGAGCTTGAGTTCGCTAGTTTTGAATCCTGCGAGCGTTGCTGGCGGACAAAACGCCATCGGAACGATTACGCTTGCCACCGCTGCGCCATCGACCGGCACAATGGTTAGCTTGTCCAATGCCAACACAGCGGCGTCAGTCCCGAGCTCCGTCACGGTTCCACCGAATGCTTCGTCGGCAAATTTCACCATCGCAACAGCAGCGGTATCGACGACGACCGTTGGCAATATTACGGCTAGTTATAGCGGCGCAACCAAATCGGCCAGCCTGACCGTCAATCCAACAGCGCCCGCGGCATTGTCATCCTTAACCTTAAAACCGTCCACGTTGGTCGGTGGCGCAAGCGCTATGGGAACCGTCACTCTGACCAAAGTCGCACCGGGTGGCGGGATTGTCGTGAATCTCGCGAGCGGCAATTCTGCGCGAGCGAAAGTCCCGGCAACTGTTGTGATTCCGGCCGGCGCAATTTCTCAGGTCTTCACCATTACAACGACGGCCACAAAGCAGAAGGCTAATGTGAGCATCACCGCGTCTTATGCGAGCTTAATTAAGAGCGCGACACTGAGTATCGTCAGAAGATAAGCCTGGACGCGAATTGCTTCAAACCCGTCCGGCACGAAGTGGCCGGACGGGTTTTTTCGTTTCTGCGCGCGTTGCCTTCGCTCTTCCAGTTGTTAAGATGATTCCGCTTTATGTACACGCTGGATACCATCGCGGCGATCGCGACGCCGCCGGGCGAAGGAAGCATCGCCGTTATCCGCATGAGCGGCGTCGATGCGGAGCAAATCGCGGCTAAGATTTTCTCTCCGCACCGAGACAAGAAAAGCAAGCTGCAGTCGCACCGGCTTTATCACGGCACTCTGCGCGATCCCAAATCCGCACGCGCTATCGACGAAGTTTTGCTCGCTATCATGCGCCAGCCTAGAAGCTATACAGGAGAGGACGTCATCGAGATTCACTGCCACGGCGGCGCGTTTATCGCGCGGCGAGTCCTTCAACTAGTCCTTAGCGAAGGCGCCCGGCAGGCCGAACCGGGCGAGTTCACGAAGCGCGCTTTTCTAAATGGACGGCTCGATCTCAGTCAGGCCGAGGGCGTCCTCGACCTGATTCGCGCCCGTACCGAGAGCAGCGCAGCCCTAGCCCTCAATCAAGCCAGCGGTAGTTTTTCCCACTGGGTGGAGGAGTTACGCTCACGGTTGCTCAACGTTCTCGTTCAGGTCGAAGCAGCTATTGATTTCCCCGAGGAAGAGATCGAGCTTCTTAAACGTCGCGAGCTGGCGCAAGAAGTTATCAATTTGCGCGAAAAAATTGTAGCAATATCAGATACTTATGAATGGACTAAGTTATTTCGCGAAGGCGCTAAAGTATGCATTTGCGGCCGTCCCAACGTTGGGAAATCAAGCCTCATGAACGCTCTCGTTGGTGAAGAACGCGTGATCGTCACCCCGGTGGCTGGCACAACGCGTGATGTGATCGAAGACTCAATCAACCTCGACGGTCTGCCGGTAACGCTTTGGGATACCGCAGGGATCCGTAAGACGGCCGATGAAATCGAGCGGATTGGTGTCCATCTCGCGCGCGATTACCTGGCAAAATCGGATGCTCGTATTATTGTCATTGACGGCTCGCTGCCTCTTTCTGCGGAAGACAACGAGTTGGTGATCGCGAGCGGTCCGGCGAAAGCTTTGATCGCGATCAACAAGACCGATTTACCTGGCGCGCTGAGCGATAGTGATTTGAAGGCTCTCGATTGTCGAATCAAACGCTGCCGGGTGTCCGCGAAAACTGGGGTCGGCGTTCCTGAACTGAAGCAGGAGCTCCGGAATCTTATTCTCGACAAAGAAATCGAGTTTTCGCCGGTGGCAATCACGAACGTCCGTCACCGGAGCGTGCTGCAGCGTGCCGAATCTGCTCTGCGCCATGCAACCGAGTCACTCAGCGACGGTTTTGCCGCCGAATTTGTCGCGGTGGATCTCAACGAAGCGCGCCAGGCGCTCGAGGAGATCACCGGGTTGATCAACAGTGATGATATTCTCGACAAAATTTTTTCCAATTTCTGTATCGGCAAATAATCCTGCTGTGGTATAGAAACGAAATTGTTTCACGTGAAACGATGACGAGCGACAGCTTTAAGACCTTCGATGTGATTGTAGTAGGAGCCGGGCATGCTGGAATTGAGGCTTGTCTAGCTGCGGCTCGAATGGGCGCGAGCACGTTGATGCTGACACTGAATCTCGACCACATCGGTCAGATGTCCTGCAATCCGGCAATCGGCGGCATCGGCAAGGGCCATCTCGTGAAAGAGATCGATGCCCTCGGCGGAGAAATGGCGCGTGCGATCGATGAAACCGGAATTCAGTTTCGGCTGCTCAATACGAAAAAGGGGCCTGCGGTCCGAGCTTCGCGAGCACAAGCAGACAAAGCGCTATATCGTCAGCGCATGAAAAAAGTTCTGGAAACTTGTCGCGGATTGACACTTCGACAGGGGAGTGTCGAAGCTTTGCTGGTTGAAAACGGTGAGGTTAGCGGCGTCGAAACCCAAATTGGCGAACAGTTTTACGGGCGGAGGGTTATTCTGACGACCGGAACATTCCTAAAAGGCCTGATTCATATTGGCGACCGCAACTATTCCGCCGGACGGGCCGGTGATTTCGCGGTTCATGGCCTCAGTGAAGCGCTGGTGAATCTCGGCTTTAAAGTCGGCAGGCTAAAAACCGGAACCTGTCCACGTCTCGATGCCCGCACCATAGATTTCGAGAAATTGGCTGTACAGCACGGCGATCCGAAGCCATTACCGTTTTCATTCTCCAGCCCCGGCATCAGCCAACGGCAAGTTCCCTGCTATATCACCTATACGAATAGCCGAACGCACGAGATAATTCGCGCCGCAATGCACCGTTCGCCCATGTATTCTGGCGTCATCAAAAGCCGCGGTCCACGCTATTGCCCATCCATCGAGGATAAAGTTTATCGCTTCGCGGACAAGAGTCGCCATCAGATCTTTCTCGAACCCGAGGGATTGGATACCGTTGAGGTTTATCCCAACGGTCTATCGACCAGCCTACCACTTGATGTGCAACTGGACATGGTACGATCAATCGATGGGCTCGAACACGCCGAGATCATGCGTCCGGGATATGCAATCGAATATGACTACTTCGAGCCTACGCAGCTCAGGCCCAGTCTCGAGACCAAGCTCGTCCGAGGCCTGTACCACGCAGGCCAGATAAATGGCACGACCGGATACGAGGAAGCTGCGGCTCAGGGGATTATGGCTGGGATCAATGCGGTGCTAAGTCTCCGGGGGAGCGAGCCGCTCGTTTTCACTAGAGAGCAGGCTTATATCGGTGTTCTGATCGATGATCTCGTCACCAAGGGAACCGATAACGAACCCTATCGAATGTTCACGTCGAGGGCCGAGTACCGGCTTTTGCTCCGCGAGGACAACGCGGATTTGCGCCTAACGGAGATCGGCCACCGGATCGGCCTTGCGACCGCGACCGCGCTCCAGCGGACCGAAGAAAAGAAGCGCGCAGTAGCCCAATTCGTCGACTATTTGGAGAAGCATCAGGCTGCAGCAGGGGAGGACGCGAATGCTTTCCTGCGCCGGCTGGAATCGGCGCCACTGCGCAATTCGTGCAGTTTTGCCCAGCTACTTCGCCGACCAGAAATCTCCATCGAGCAGCTTAGAGCTCTCAGCTCAGACATTCCGAATTACGGGCCGAATGTCGATGCGCAAACGGAGACTCAGGTCAAGTACCACGGATACGTCGAGCGCCAGTTCGCCCTAGTCGAACGTTTTCGACGCATGGAGCAGGCGACCATTCCGGCTGATCTCGATTACTCAAAGATCAGCGGCTTGTCCCGCGAGGTCTGTGAAAAATTGCTAAAGGTCAAGCCGCGTTCGCTCGGCCAGGCCGCAAGAATTCCCGGCGTCACGCCAGCCGCGATTTCTCTGCTATCGTTCTACATCAAGAAAAAATCCGCCTAAGCCGGCTTCCACGGCTTTCCGAGTTTCACGTGAAACCGGCTGAAACTTCTTTTATTTTTTCGCGCAATGTGATAAGTATGCGATAATCTCTTTGGCATCCGTAAGTACCTGAATTTAAACGATTTTCCTATGGCTCCGACCATAGCCATCGCCAATCAAAAAGGCGGCGTCGGCAAAACCACGACGGCAATAAACCTTGCGGCTGCGCT